>JAPLFS010000074.1 GCA_026390555.1 Pseudomonadota bacterium | reverse complement strand
CGGCCAAAAAACGCCCGTGTTAAAAGGGTAGTGATCCTTGGGCTCGATGGATTAGATCCAAAGTTGCTTGAGGGCTACCTAGCGCAGGGCAAGCTGCCACACTTTCAAAAGTTAAAGGAGCAGGGTGGCTATGCACGCCTAGGAACAACGTTGCCCGCACTTTCACCTGTTGCTTGGTCGACCTTTCAGACCGGAGTAAACCCAGGTGCGCACAATATCTTCGATTTTCTTACCCGTGATAAGCGCTTTTGTCTTCCGGAGCTCTCAGCGGTAAAAACAGAGGTGACCCGCAAGGAGCTTAAGATCGGACCCTTTACTATTCCACGTACCAGTTCGAAGGTGCGGTTAATGCGGCGTTCGCAACCGTTCTGGAAGCTACTCGGTGCGCGCAATATTACGGCGAACATTATCCGTGTTCCGATCTCGTACCCACCTGAAAAATTCCAGGGCAATATCCTCTCGGCCATGTGTACCCCCGATCTGCGCGGCACACAGGGCACCTTCATGCTCTTTACAACCCGTAGTAACCACAAAGCCTCTGCGGGTAGCGACTCAACAGGGGGCGAGGTGCGCACAGTTGTGCGATCAGGAAACTTGATTACCTGCGAACTTGAGGGGCCGCCAGATCCGGATGGAAAGAGTGGTAACCTTAAGGCGCAGTTTTGCGTTAAGATCTTGAGCGCAGAGCGTGCAGAGGTAACGTTAGCAGGGGTACGAGAAGAGCTAACCATTAATACCTTCTCGCCCTGGATACCGGTCGTATTTAGGGTTGGGCGCAAAAAGGTGCAGGGCATCGTGCGCCTATGTATCCGTGAGATGGATGAGCACGTTACGATCTATGCCTCGCCGATTAACGTCGATCCAGCAAAGCCGGTACTTCCAATCGCCTCTCCGTTACTGTTTTCAAGTTGGCTTGCCAAACGTCAGGGTAGTTTCGGAACTTTAGGACTACTTGAGGATACCTGGGGGCGTAACGAACTCGCCCTTGATGATCAACGCTTCCTTGATCAGGCCTGGCTCTCGCACGGTGAGCGAAGGAAGATGTTCTTTGAGACCTTGCGCCGCACCCGTGAGGGCATCTGCATATGCGTTTTTGATGCTAGTGATCGTATTCAGCATATGTTTTGGCGCTATATCGATCCAAAGCATCCTGCCCCCCGAGAGAACGTTGAGAAGTTTGCTAATGTTATCCCCGAGATGTATCAAAAGATGGACGCCCTGGTCGGAGAGACGGTGGCGGAGCTTGGGCCAAACGTTCTCCTGATGGTTCTAAGTGATCACGGCTTCTCCTCCTTTAGACGGTGTATCAATCTGAATACCTGGCTCTACGAGAACGGCTATTTGGCCCTTAAGGTTGATAAACCGCAGGGACTGGATTACTTGCAGGAGGTTGACTGGACCCGTACCAAGGCCTTTGCAATCGGTCTCTCCGGTATCTACGCGAATAAGCGTGGCCGTGAGCGCTTCGGAATTCTAACCGAGGAGCAGGGCGAGATTATTAAGGGTGAGATTATAGCAAAGCTTGAGGGGCTTCTGGATCCTATCGATGGAGCAGTTTCTATCAAACGGGTCTATGATACCAGAAAGGCCTACAGGGGGCTCTATACTAGCGAGGCGCCCGATCTGATCGTTGGGTATAATCCTGGCTATCGTGTCTCGTGGGATTCAATCACCGGCACCGTAGAGCCGCAGGTATTCTCTGATAATCTCAAAGCCTGGAGTGGGGATCACCATATCGATCCGCAGGAGGTGCCAGGTATCCTGTTCGTGAATAGAGCGTTAAGGGTCGATACGCCAAATATCATCGACATAGCCCCAACCACCCTAGATCTCTTCGGCATTAAACCACCCAGCTATATGGAGGGGCGGGTGGTTGTGTAGCTATTGGATCTTGCGGTCGGTCCTAAAAGTTGAAACGTAACTAGTCACCATGTTTTACTGTTGTACTCGTTAATGCTTATAGGAGGCGGTCTTTGTACGCCCTCACCCTTTCTTGTTGTCCCCTGATCGGGGACGATATATTTTGTGACTAGTTAATATTATCACCCCCGATTTGCTCTGCAAATCGACCCCTGAGGGGTTGGTACAGAGTTCCTACGTGTGCAATCGTCCTTAGTTTATTCTGACTAGTTACGTTGAAACTAAGACTCAAACGAAACCAGCACGGCACCACTTGGTACCTCTTGATCCTTTGATACGTGAATTTTGCTGACGATCCCGCCACGAGGTGACCTGATCGGATTCTCCATCTTCATCGCCTCTATTACGAGCAGCATATCGCCCTTCTGCACGGTCTGACCCTCCTTAACCTTTATCTCGGAGACGATGCCGGGCAGAGGTGTACGCAGCTCTTTAATGGTGGATGAGGCAGACTGCGCCGTATTAACGTCGGTACTAGTAGCGCGCGGGCTTTTGAGCAGCGGTGCTACCGAAACCGAGTACTCAACATCATCAACGGCAAAGGAGAGCGTGCTTCCATGCCTAGAGCGTAGGGCAACAAGGTAACTCTTGCCCTGAACTGAAATGGAGTAAGTACTCATTGAATCTCGGCCCTCTCAATCCCTTCAAGCAGGCCGGTCTGGTGCCAGATCGAGCGAACTGCTTCAGAACAGCATAAAATTCTTCCATCGGGAGCCACAGAGAGCTCGCCAGCAGGCAGGATGTTTGTTAGCGCCGCAGCTATGGCACATACGGTTGCAGGAGATAGGGCCGTAGCTTGATCAAACGATCCGAACACAAATGTAATCCCCGTATGTGAAAGGGGGGGCGGTAGTGGTGGTCGCAGCTCGATGTTATTCATGCTCTCCTAATTCATGCGCTCCTATCAGGCGCTTTTAGAGGGGAATATTGCCGTGTTTTTTCTTCGGGTTAGATTGTCTCTTGGTTGAGAGGAGCGAGAAGGCCTCGATTACCCTAGTGCGTGTCTCGCGGGGACGTATGACAGCATCGATAAATCCGAGCTCTGCAGCCTCCCACGGGTTAGCGAATTTATCCCTATATTCACGAACTAGCTGCGCGCGACGCTCCGGCGCATCTCCGGTAAGCGCGGCATCCTCCAGCTCCTTACGGAATATAATATTTACGGCCCCCTCAGAGCCCATCACCGCGATCTCGGCGCTCGGGTAGGCGAAGTTCATATCGGCGCGGATATGCTTAGAGGCCATCACGTCGTAGGCCCCGCCATAAGCTTTGCGTGTAATCACAGTGACCTTCGGTACGGTTGCCTCAGCGAATGCGTAGAGCAGCTTCGCCCCGTGTCGAATTATGCCGCCGTGCTCCTGCTGTACGCCGGGCAGAAAACCGGGAACATCGACAAGCGTTAGGAGTGGCACATTAAAGGCATCACAGAAGCGTACGAAACGGGCAGCTTTGGTACTGGCGTTTATATCCAGACAGCCGGCTAGTACCGAGGGTTGATTGGCAACAACGCCGACTGAACGGCCGTTCAGTCGGATAAATCCGATCACGATATTTTGAGCAAAGGTCGGTTGTATCTCGAAGAATTCGTGCGAATCGGCGATCGAATGAATTAGCGCCTTAATATCATAGGGGAGGTTCGGCTGAGCCGGAATCAGGGTATCGAGCGCAGCATCCTCGCGTGTCGCCAGATCTCCAGACATGACGAGAGCAGCCTGGTCTAGATTGTTCTGCGGGATAAAGGAGAGCAGCTCCCTACAGCGGTCGAGGCAATCCTGATCGCTCTCAGCCTCAAGGTGCGCGATTCCACTGATATTGGAGTGCGTATCTGCGCCTCCAAGCAGCTCCTTTGAAACCTCCTCCTTCGTTACGGTCTTAATAACGTCGGGGCCGGTGATGAACATGTGGCTTGAGCCCTTCACCATCAGTACAAAGTCGGTAATAGCTGGGGAGTAAACAGCACCCCCCGCACAGGGCCCCATAATTAGTGAAAGTTGGGGCACCACACCGGAGAGTAGGGTGTTTCTAAGAAAGATATCTGCATAGCCCCCAAGGCTCTCGACCCCCTCCTGGATGCGCGCTCCACCAGAATCGTTTAAGCCGATAATCGGACACCCGATCCGTTCCGCAAGGTCCATAATCTTGACGACCTTTTTGGCGTGCATGGCGGCTAGTGATCCGCCAAAAACGGTAAAGTCCTGGGCAAATACGCACACGACTCGACCGTTAATGAGTCCTGTGCCTGTAATGACACCGTCTCCAAAATAACGCTTGTCTGCCAATCCGAAGTTGTTAGAGCGGTGCGTAACGAACTTATCGAGCTCAGAGAACGACCCGGGATCAACTAGGTAGTTAATCCGCTCACGAGCGGTGAGCTTCCCCCCCTGGTGCTGCTTTGCTACCCGCTCAGCGCCACCACCCTGTTCTGCTTGCGCATCTCTGCGCGCTAATTCGTCGTTTGTATCCATACTATTGAGGGATACTAGCACGAGAATAGGAGTGGGGAAGGGGGGATATAAAGCGTAGGGGGTCTAGGTAGCTAAATTCTCCGCTTTACTAACCTTAACTCAGAAGGGTATCGTTTTAGTGTGAAAAACAGCTATCGGATATTAAACACCCTCCTAAAACTTGTTACGCCTGCTCTTTTACTGGCGTGTTCAACAACTACGACGACGGTGCGCCCACCGGAGGAGTTTGAGGAGCAGGCGTTCAAGGCTATGTCCTCATTTTACTGTGAATATAAGCGCTGGCCGGAAAACTGGCAGGAGTTTCAGGAGTTCGTAACGTCAGTCGGGCTGGGCGAGACGGTTGGGGCTGACTTTCCATCGGCTTCACTTGAGTCACCCCGTGCTATCATAACCACCCTCGACTATCAAAACATGCTTGGAAGTCCGCGCAAGGTCTCCTTTATCGCGCCGCCACAATGCGAGAAAACTAAAGATCCGGAGCAGGTCGTGATGTGCGGAGGGCGTGTGACATTTCGGCTGCCGCAGGGCTTTTCGTTAATGGGTGGGGTTGCGGTTAAGGAACGGTGGCGGGCGCCCCCATATCCAGATGCAGCTTGGCGTGGCCAAAGTGGTGGCTACATCATAGCCTTCCGATTCGGTGAGGTGCTGGTTGATCGAGGGGCGATAGCTGACTTCAAGGAGACCCTGGAGGCAGCTTATGAGACCTCGATCCCTGGTCTAAAATGGGTACAGAGAGAGGTTGTTGAACAGAACAACCTTCCCCTTCTACTACATGAATTTGAAAGCAACTCCTCGCGGGGTAGGTTGGCTACCATAGTTCTGTCAGCATCGTTTGATGGAAAGCTACTCTCAATCAATGTGGTCGGACCGGTAGAGGGGCGTAGTAAGGTAGAGGAACTGGCGAGGCTGGTTACCACATCTTTGCGTCTGAATTAAATCATAAGGCCTGATAGAGCATGAATCAAAAAGATCAGCCGCGCCGTACCTCATCGGGTATGGAGATTAAGGATGTGTATAGCTCGCAGAGTGTTGCGGCTGGTGATGGATCCAAGCCGGGAGAGTTTCCATTCACCCGCGGAATTCATCACTCCATGTATAGGGGCAAGCTCTGGACGATGCGGCAGTACGCTGGCTTTGGTTCGGCCAAAGACACTAATAGCCGTTATCACTTTTTGCTTAAGCAGGGCATTACGGGACTAAGTGTAGCCTTTGATCTTCCTACTCAGATGGGGCGCGATCCGGACCATGCGTTGTCACGTGGAGAGGTGGGACGGGTCGGAGTTTCAATTACCTCTGTGGACGATATGGAGCAGCTCTTTGAGGGCATACCGCTGGAGGATGTTTCGATCTCAATGACGATTAATTCAACGGCAGCGATATTGCTGGCGTTTTTGCTAGTTGTTGCAGAGCGGCGCGCTGTTTCGTGGGGTGCGCTTAGGGGCACCACTCAAAACGATATCCTTAAGGAGTACGTGGCGCGTGGGACCTACATCTATCCGCCCCGTCCTGCTATGCGAATTGTAACGGATCTCGTTGCATTCTGCGCCAAAAACGTGCCGCAGTGGAACACCGTAAGCGTCTCCGGGTACCATATCCGCGAAGCTGGCAGCACAGCGGTGGAGGAGGTCGCCTTTACCCTGGCTGATGGGATCGCCTATATCCAGGCTGCTATTGATAGAGGACTTGCGGTTGATGATATTGCCCCGCGCATCTCTTTCTTCTTTAACTGTCATAATAACTTTCTTGAAGAGGTAGCGAAATTTAGGGCCGCACGCCGCCTCTGGGCCAGCATCGTTAAGGAGCGCTTTCAGGCAAAGGATGCCAGGTCAATGATGATGCGCTTTCATACGCAGACCGCTGGAAGCTCGCTAACTGCGCAGCAACCCCAAAATAATATAGTCCGCACGACGATCCAGGCCCTGGCAGCGGTGTTTGGAGGGACGCAGTCGCTCCATACGAACGGATTCGACGAGGCGCTTGGATTGCCGACCGAGGAGAGCGCTCAGATCGCCCTCAGAACCCAGCAGATAGTGGCCGAGGAGTCTGGGGTGGCACTCTCTGCCGATCCGTTGGGGGGAAGTTACCTAATTGAAGCGTGGACCGATTGGATCGAGGTAGAGGCACGGGCTCGTATCGCCAAGATCGACGCATTAGGGGGCATGCTGGCAGCTATAGAGCAGCGTTATCCTCAGGGTGAGATAGAGAACTCCTCCTATGCGGAGCAACGCTCCATTGAGCAGGGGTATACGCGCGTCGTGGGGGTGAATATCCATGCTAATGACACCGAACAGGCGCCTCCCATACTTAAGATTAATCCTGCAGTTGAGCATGAGCAGTGCCAAAGGGTTGCGGCACTCAGAGCGGGGCGCAACCAGGCGCTTGCAACAGAGAGCCTAGCAGCGTTAACGCGAGCTGCCGCCGCAGAGGGGGAGGTTGTATCTTTCATCCTTGAGTGCGCGCGTAGCTCCTGTACAGTTGGTGAGATCTCGGATGCTATGCGTGCGGTTTTTGGGGAGTATCAGGGTTAACCGGTATCGGAGCGGGAGCAGGTAACGGGAAGCGGTTCACGTTCCCGCGCAGGGGTTTTCCATCTAATGTACCCACACTTATCGGTGAGGACCCGTAATTATATAATGAAGGTGCACAATAACACTTGAACAGCTAGGTTGAGTCGTCTAACCTAAAAGCTTATTCGACTTATGTTGAGAACTAAGCGATATAGTGGTTGAGTAATAGAGTAATGATAGGGTATAGAGTGGCCGGATTTAACTCGGCTCATGAATAGGATAGTTTTATGAAGAAGAAAGATCTTGATACCTTAAAAGGGATACTTGAAGAGGAGAAGAAGCGCATTCAACGCCACCTCGATGACCTTAGCGATGAGTCGGTTGAGGAGCTTGAAGGTGCCAGCGGCGACACGGTTGATATCGCAGCGCTCGAAATTAATCAAAATTCGATCCTAAAGATCGGAAAGCGAGAACTCAATCACCTCAAGAAGATCGATGCTGCGCTTATAAAGTTTGCGGATAACACATACGGAGAGTGCGAGAACTGTGGTGAGCATATAGCAGTTGCCCGTCTTATGGCTCGACCTGTTGCGCAACTTTGTATCGACTGTAAGACAGCTGAGGAGAACGAGGAGCGTCGCTATTCAGATCGTAGTGCAGATGATGATGGCGATGGATTCCCAGATGAGGGTGACGACCTGTAGGAACTGATTACGCGTTAAGTACGGATTCAAGCTCCGCAAAGAATTCGCATCCAGACACTATTAGATTATCTACAAATAGATCTCCCGTATATTTTGCAGTCAATTTCTGCGAGTCGTTATCATATGCATAGTGACCGATCACGGCACCTGCTTCGCGCGCTATAAGACAACCTGCCGCCCCGTCCCAGGGCATCAGGGTCTCTTCGTAGTAGGCATCAAGTCGTCCACACGCAACCCAGCAAATATCGAGCGATGCTGCGCCAAGCCTGCGGATATCGCGGCAGCGAATTAGTACGCGCTCAAGACGGGCGCAGATATTCGCAGCGTTAGAGCGCTTGTAAGGGAATCCTGTCGATACCAGTGCGTCAGCTAAGCTCTTTGTGTCAGCTACATTAATTTTGAGCCCGTTGCAGAAAGCGCCCCCACCTTTGACAGCCGTGAAAACCTCAGCCAGGAAGGGTGCTGCAACCACACCAACCTGTACGATCCCATCGAACGCAAATGCTATAGATATTCCGACCTGAAAATGTCCATGAGCATAGTTCGTAGTTCCATCTATAGGGTCGATTACCCAGAGTGGGCCAACTCCGTACTGCTCTGGGGTGTGCCCCTGAGCCGACTCCTCTGCCAGTATCTTATGGTCTGGAAAGTGCTCCAGAATTGTCTCGATAATAGCCTTCTCGGCTGCGAGATCGGCTGTGGTAACGAGGTTGCGCGCATCCTTAAAAGAGACAGCAACTGTCAGCGAAGCGCGCTGCTCTCGTGCTATGGTAGCTGCGCGTTCGGCGGCTTTAAGGGCAACATTAAGGATCTCACTATTTGCAGGAGCGTTCTTTGTGGTCACGGTTATATGCATCCTTTCGGGCTGGAGTGAATTAAAGAACAAGGTTATCGTAAGGCCTGCTCCTAATAAGTAGCTTTAGCAAGCTCCACTGTGCGAGAAAGTATGTCAGAGAACACAAGGTTGGACAAATCGTTAACACCACGCACCAGGGAATTTGCACTCTCATGTGTACGTGGACTCTTTACGCAGCAGGCCCTGGCCAAGATTAACCTGCGGCTTAAGGTTGTTGGAAGGCGCGAGGATGGGTATCACCTTCTAAGCATGTTCAATTGCAATACCGATCTAAGCGATCAGATTGAGCTAACCCTCTCGGAGTCCCCGCAGGTAATTTTGCAGATTGAGCCGCACGGAATCTTAAATGAGCCACCCGCGTCTAACCTAGCTGTGCGGGCTTTTCATGCATTCTGGCAGGCATTTGATCTTGAATCTGCGCCGGTTGGAGTCACCATTACTATTCGTAAACGTATTCCGATCGGTAGCGGTCTTGGTGGGGGGAGTAGCGATGCTGCCGCGGTATTGCGCATCTTGGCGGATAATTTCCAGACATTTTTATGCGTAGAGCTCGGACTCTCTGAGGAGAGCTTTCGCGAGAGTATCGTTAAGACCGCGCTCTCTTGCGGAGCTGATGTACCGTACTCACTGTACGGCGGAGCGTGCTGGGTGCGCGGCATAGGTGAGCGTGTACTGCCGCTGGTAGGTGTAACGCAATGGCCCGGGGAGGTGCTGATAGTTGTTCCGCCAACGCCGGTTCCGACCAGGGCCTTTTATAACTACTATAGAGAGCGTCACCCTATTATTCCCTCTGCGAGCGATGTGGCCATGGAGAGCTTCTCTCGTCACCCAGTTAAGGAGCTGCGGGAGCTTATTGAAAACGACTTTGAGCGTGATGTGGTCGCATTTGTGCCGGAGGTGGGCGAGACTTTAAAGGCAGTACGCAGGCTCTTTCCTGAGGGTAGTTCAATCACGGGCTCCGGTTGCGCCATCTTTGCCCTGACCGAGAGGCGCGAGCTGGGGCGCATTGAGGAGCTAGTTAAAGAGCTAACTCCCCGTGGCGTCTCGGTACATAGGGCTAGCATGATAGAAACGCAGCTTGTCGCGTAGCTCCTAAAATTACGACAACTTAGCGAGCCCACCCTTGCCAAAGTGCCCTAGTTGTTCTACTCAACTCTCATTGGATGATGCCCGGTCGCCAAGTGGTAAGGCAGCGGACTTTGATTCCGCCATACGCAGGTTCGACCCCTGCCCGGGCAACCAGTATGCAGTATCGCCTCTCCAAATTAGAAATAGGGAAACCCCTCGACTTAAGGAGCCTTTGTGTCTCGACCACTTCTAGTCTTCTCTGGGCGCTCAAATCCTAATTTTGCTAACGCAGTTGCAACAACGCTCGGGGTTAACCTCGGGGAGCTTGAAGTTGTTCAGTTTAGCGACGGCGAGCTGTCGGTTGAGATCGGCGATAACGTACGGGGAGGGGATGTCTTCGTTATGCAGAGCACCTGCACCCCAGGTAACGATCATTTGATGGAGCTCCTGATTATAATCGATGCGCTTAAGCGTTCCTCTGCAGGGCGCATCACGGCGGCACTACCATACTTTGGCTACGCCCGGCAGGATCGAAAGATAAAGCCCCGTGTGCCGATTACAGCAAAATTAGTGGCTGATATGATCACGACTGCCGGTGCCGATAGGGTTCTGACGATGGATCTTCACGCTGGGCAGATGATGGGATTCTTCGATATTCCGGTTGATAATTTGTATGCGTTGCCGATCATGGTGCCGTACATTAAATCTAAATACGGAAGCAGCGGAGTTACGATCGTATCCCCCGATGTTGGTGGATTGGAGCGTGCCCGATTCTTGGCAACTCGACTTGATAACACGCCACTGGCGGTGATCGATAAACGGCGTGCTGGCCCAAACCGAGTTGATTCAATGAGCGTAGTGGGAGAGGTAGCGGGAGATATCTGCATTATCGTGGATGACATCGCCGATACCGGTGGAACGTTGCTTAAGGCTGCTGAAACCCTGCTCAAGGCGGGGGCGAAGAAGGTCATAGCGTGTTGTGTGCACCCGGTTCTTTCGGGGGATGCCCGCCAACTGCTTAACGACTCAGCTATTGAGGAGGTGATCGTCACCGATACGATTCCGCACAATAAGGGCGCTGCTGGCGATAAAGTTACGGTCCTTTCGGTAGCGCCACTCTTTGCTGAGGCGATCCGTCGTATTCACTCAGATGATTCGGTAAGTAGCCTGTTCCGCTAGTAATTACACTTGGTTGACGAGGCGACTGAGAGCTTTGAGTGGCCCCGTATTGGCCCTAAAGACAAGCCCCTAAGGGGGTCGATTTACTCCGCAAATCGGGGGTGATAGTTACGCATACCAGCTCTTTACCTGCACGGGGGCTTCTGATAACGTCGCCGTTCCATTTTTACTAAGGAAGTTATAGCCGTGGAAAATTTTACAATTCAAGTTTCTGAGAGATTACAGCTCGGTAAAGGCGCTGCCAACCGTAGCCGCAAGCAGGGGTTAATTCCTGGAGTTGCCTACCACCGACATGACACGCCTACAGCAGTGCAGGTTCCGTTTAAGGAATTTACCCTTCTTGCACAGAAGGCGCGTCTTTCTCAGGTCTTTACCTTCAAGAGTGATTCGCCTCTTCTTGATGGCAAGGTAGCGATAGTAAAGGAGATTCAACAGGACTACCTAAAGGGTATAGTTATCCATGTTGACTTTCAGACACTCAAGGATGATGAGCAGATCTCAGTTGATGTTCCTATTAAGATAGTAGGCGACGCCCCGGGCGTAAAGGTACAGAAGGGTATTCTGGCTGTTGTTACGCACGAGATCTCGGTGCGCTGTTTCCCAAGGAATATTCCATCAGTTGTTGAGGTAGATATTACCGCACTCGGCTTGGGCCAATCGATTCACGCTGAGCAGCTAATCTTAAACGCAGGGGTAACGCTCACAGACGATCCTCAAAAGACGATCGTAAGCGTTATTATTCCTCGTGCTATTGAGGAGGAAGCTAAGCCAAGTGCAGCGGGTGCGCTAGCGACAGCAGGTGCTGCAGCGGCTCCAGCGGCAGCAGGTGCTGCAGCAGGTGCAAAGGCTCCAGCTGGTAAGGCTGCAGCTGGTAAGGCTCCGGCTGGCAAGGCTCCATCAAAGTAAGCACTGGAGTATAGCCGTGAGTGTTGGATATCTCACCGTCGTTGGACTTGGGAATCCTGGCGCTAAGTACGCATCTACCCGTCATAATATCGGCTTCGCCGTTGCTGATCTCTTACGCGCTTCATCAGGCGCAGTGTCTCCTGATGAGTTGCATTCAAGATTTGGGACCCATGCAAGAGCAGCGCTTAGTGGCGATCTAGCCGATAATGGTTGGCAGGAGCGGGCGGGGCGACTTGAGAGTACGGCCACCCTGATCGATTGGGAGTCTGCCCTGATCAAGCCTCAGACCTTTATGAACCGTAGCGGAGAGCCGCTGCAAAGCTTTCTCTCCTTTCGTAAAATACCGATCTCTCAGGTGATAGTCGTCCATGATGAGATCGACCTGCCGCTCGGCGTTGTCCGGGTTAAGATTGATGGTGGGGAGGGTGGACACAACGGGCTTCGTTCGATCTCTACCGTATGTGGGGGTAGAAACTATGCGCGGGTGCGCGTAGGCATAGGCAAGCCCCCCCCGGGGAGCCCACTTGCCCAGGATGATGAGGGTATCGCAACCTGGGTTTTAAGCCGTTTTTCACGTGAAGAGGGTCCATTTGTTGAGGAATTGGTTATTAAGGCTGCGGCCGCGGTCGTTCTCCTTGCACGCGAAGGGCTGCGGGCCGCCCAAAATAGGTTTAATGGTTAGCTGATTGGTAACTTATTGATCCGCTGATCGTTAACTTCTCCCTACATCGGTTGTGTTTTTATCCTAATCTGATAGACTTGAGCGGCTTTTAAGGGCGAATGGCCGCTATTCGTCGAGAGGTTCTCTCGCATGGCAATCGCCTGGAAAGCTGACAGAAATTAGGTTCGCAGATTTAGTTAATTAAAGAATATAGTATAGGTGCCTCATGGAAGTTCGCCGTTATGAGTCGGTGGTGGTGTTTAACCCCCGTTTAACCGACTCTCAGATTAAAGATGAGATCAAGAAGGTTGAGGGTATCCTCGCATCAAACAAAGCGAAGATTACAACAGTTGATCAGTGGGGCAAGAAAGAGGCTGCATTTAGCTTTAACAAGCAGCGTTTCGGCTACTATGTTGTATTCAACTACGAGGCTTCTAATCATGAGGCTCCAAATGCTCTTCAGTCGGTTCTTCGTATTACAGAGTCGGTGCAGAAGTTTCAGACGCACCTGATTAAGAGCACAACTCGTAAGTTCAAGGGCAATCCTAAGCGTCTTACGGAGCCTCGTAGGGAATCGGATGATTTCGATTCATCCTCGGATTCATTTTATTAAATTCTAGTCTGCCCATAGCCTGGTGCAAAGTTTAGAAGGAATTACGGTCATGCAAATAATTTTACGCGAAGATTTTCTCTCACTCGGTTATATCGGCGACACGGTAAGTGTTAAGCGCGGCTTTGCCCGTAACTTTCTCATCCCGCGTGGATTGGCAGTTGAGGCTTCGCAGACTAACGATCGATTGCTCAAGCACAAGCTCAGCGTGATCCTAGCAAAGCGCCTTAAGAAGAAGCTCGAGGCTGAGCAGTTTGGAAATATCCTAAAGCAGGTTGTAGTTGAGTTCACACTTAAGGTAGGCGCTAAGGGCAAGAGCTTTGGAGTTGTTACTAGTAAGGATATCGAAGCTTCACTAAAGGTCTTAGGCTATCAGGTTGATAGGCGTCAGATCCGCTTGGTTGATGCAATTAAATCTTCCGGTCTTCATACTGTAGAGGTAAAGCTTCATTCAGAGGTTTCAATCCCTCTTCAGATCAAAGTTATCGCAGCACAACTGGCTGCTCCGGTTGTTAGTGCAGAGGAAGGGGAGACTGGTAAGGGTCGACGCAGGGGTCGTAAAATGGCCGCAGCTGAGGATGCCTTTGACGGAGATAGCGAGGCTGCCGCTCAGACAGACCAGTCGGTTGAGAGCGAGTCCGCTGAGTAGCTCTATCCGCTCGAATCTTCCTGAGTAGCTAGGCTTCGCATCCGTATATGCACGGGTGCATGGACGTGCTACTGCGAAGGGGAACGCCAGATGTCAGGCTCACAAGCCTTAGAAGTTAATGCTGATACTCAAACCAAGCAGGGTGCTTTAAGCGCTCGATCAAGACTGCGTTCAAAGTGGGCCTTGATAGGTGGTTTCTGTGTTGCCTTTATCGCTGCATATCTTGGACTGCTGTGTATAGCTTCATTTTTTGCAGCGGGGCGCTCCTCCTTTGGTGAATCTGGAGGGGCCGTGCTAGATGATGTATTCGACGGCGCCTTAATAGTAAATGCCCCAGGAATTGCTCTGCGTGTGCTGCATGCGCCGTCACTCAATCCTAGTAGTACAACCGATTTTCTCTTTTATGTCTGGTTTAAATTACGCGAGCCGCTCGACAAAGAGGAGCGTGCCTCATTAGTTGCTAAGTACGATCCGCAGAGCAAAGTGCGTAACGGATATGGGATCTCGTTGGCCGGTGGTCCTGATGGTGTTCGTCCGCAGGTCTATTGGCAGGATAAGTTAGGACAGGGACGTTGGTATACCTTTGCGGCTACGCAGATTAAAGCGCAGCAGTGGTATCTACTAGCTCTGAGCATGCGCGAACATAAATTCTTAGGGCTACACCTGGCGGCACTAGCGGATAAGGGCAAGCCCATAGTGTTGGGGGGCTACAGCATAGAATCCTCTGAGCTCCCAGATACAAGTGCGGATCTTCTGGTGGGAGCATTCAGCTCAAGCAAATTTCGTGGTCGCATAGGGCCATTTGGAATTATTCAGTCACGGGGGTTCTCTGATGATCTTAGCTCATTTATCCGTACGATGGCGCAACAGCCGTTGGTCCTTCCTGATTCAGTTACTCCAGAACAGGTAGCACTATGGGCTTCTCCTAAAAAAGATAGAGGAGCAATGGCTCTAACTATTCAACCCGGTAAGGTTGGACATGAGCAGCGTAAAATAAGGTAACTATTCCCAGAATCAGGCCGTGTGAATAGTTATCTAATCGCAGCTCGCTACATTTTGGGGAATATTCTTGAGTAGAGCCTCAAGACGCTTCTTGCGCGCTGCCTTGTCACTAGTCAGGGACTCAAGACCCCGAGGGGTTCTGGTGTAGAGTCGATTAAATAAAGCGTTAATCTTATTTTTATCTACCTTGATAGTGCGACACGATGCCACCACAACCTGGCAGGTGTACGTATTGTAGTAAGTAGAGATCTGCTGCGTAATGGCAGCGAGGACCTCTGATCCACGCTTGGTGATAAAGCGACTGTTAGCTCGATTTTGTTTCGATGGTTTGCTAGTAGCAATTCTGTTGGTCTTAGTAATTTGACTGACAATTACCTTGTTCGTGTAGATCGTAATCTCATTTAGCGCTATCTCGTCAGTTGGAGTGCAGAGTTCGCTATCTCCTCGATCTGCACATATTTCAAGTTGTCCGTCGATAATAGCCTGCTCGCCAAGAAAGTTCCATGTGCCAGCATATGTGCCTGTGCTGGTTGCAAAAGCTGAGAGCTCTCTTGCAAACCCATTCTTACCGATGGCGAAGAGCGTTTCAGGTGCCGGGGCTGGGTTAGGATTGTCGGTAGGTGAGAAAATCTGATTGAGCTTGCTGTAAATAAGAGGAACCTCTATTTGGACGCCGTCCGGCAGGCCTGGAATCGAGCTAGTTGTATTCTCGTATGGGAAGAACGCCAGCTCTATAGCATCGTTTCGCAGAACTCGACAAACGGGGCCGTCGAGACGAACGTTTCTCTGCATCGGTATAATTACAGGGCTGCGTTCGGCAAGGCTCGCACCAGATTCAAGTATATCGGTAAAGGATACCGCGGCTACTCCCCCTAAATTGGCTGGCAAACCAGAGGTGATCTTGTACTCATTTTTTTCTTTCAGGATAACAGCGAAGGCTCCAAGCTCGTCGGTTGTTACAACGTCTCCGTTAATGTCGAGCGGCATGTAGGCTAGCGGAGTTAAATCGATCTGCGCAGATCCGAAAACGTTAACATCGCGGTTAATCGGAGTATCCGTAAATGTTGCGGTAGCAGTTGCTGTCGGTGTGATAGTACTGGTCGGCGTAACGGTAGGAGTCGATGTCGGTGTATTGGTTAGAGTTGCAGTTGGGGTTGTCGTTGGAGTAGAGGTCGGCGTATTAGTTGGCGTAACTGTGGGAGTTGTTGTTGAAGTATTAATTGGAGTAGATGTTGGAGTTAATGTTGGGGTTGATGTCGGAGTGTTAGTGGGAGTTGTCGTTGGCGTTATTGTTGGTGTGTTAGTTGGAGTAGTGGTTGGCGTATCCGTTGGAGTATTCGTTGAAGTATAGGTTGGTGTTACGGTAGGGGTGTTTGTTGATGTATTGATTGGAGTATTAGTTGGCGTTGATGTTGGGGTATATGTTGGAGTGTTAGTTGGGGTGTCTGTTGGCGTGTTGGTTGGAGTCCTAGTTGGTGTAACTGTTGGCGTGTTAGTTGGGGTATCTGTTGGAGTGCTAGTTGGCGTAACTGTTGGAGTGTCCGTAGGCGTATCAGTTGGTGTGTTTGTTGGAGTGTCTGTTGGAGTATTCGTTGAAGTATCGGTCGGCGTATCAGTTGGTGTATCAGTTGGTGTGTTAGTTGGCGTAATTGTTGGAGTATTCGTAGGCGTATCAGTTGGTGTAACTGTTGGTGTGTCCGTAGGTGTATCAGTTGGTGTGTTAGTTGGCGTAACTGTTGGAGTATTCGTAGGCGTGTCAGTTGGTGTGTTTGTTGGAGTGTCTGTTGGAGTGCTAGTTGAAGTATCGGTCGGCGTATCAGTTGGTGTATCAGTTGGGGTGTTAGTTGGCGTAACTGTTGGTGTGTCCGTTGGTGTATCAGTTGGTGTGTTTGTTGGTGTAACTGTAGGAGTATTCGTAGGCGTGTCAGTTGGTGTGTTTGTTGGAGTGTCTGTTGGAGTATTTGTTGACGTATCGGTCGGCGTATCAGTTGGTGTATCAGTTGGTGTGTTAGTTGGCGTAACTGTTGGAGTATTCGTAGGCGTATCAGTTGGTGTGTTAGTTGGCGTATCTGTTGGAGTATTCGTAGGTGTATTGGTTGGAGTGTCTGTTGGAGTATTTGTTGACGTATCAGTTGGCGTATCCGTTGGTGTATCAGTTGGTGTGTTAGTTGGCGTAACTGTTGGTGTGTCCGTAGGCGTATCAGTTGGGGTGTTTGTTGGCGTATCTGTTGGAGTATTCGTAGGCGTATCAGTTAGTGTGTTTGTTGGAGTGTCCGTTGGAGTATTTGTTGACGTATCGGTCGGCGTATCAGTTGGTGTATCAGTTGGGGTGTTAGTTGGCGTAACTGTTGGTGTGTCAGTAGGCGTATCAGTTGGGGTGTTTGTTGGCGTAACTGTTGGAGTATTCGTAGGCGTATCAGTTGGTGTGTTTGTTGGAGTGTCTGTTGGAGTATTTGTTGACGTATCGGTCGGCGTATCAGTTGGTGTATCAGTTGGGGTGTTAGTTGGCGTAACTGTTGGTGTGTCCGTAGGCGTATCAGTTGGTGTGTTTGTTGGAGTATTTGTTGACGTATCGGTAGGCGTATTGGTTGGTGTATTAGTTGGCGTAACTGTTGGGGTATGAGTCGGCGTATTTGTTGGTGTATTTGTCGGCGTGTCTGTTGGAGTATTCCTAGGTGTATTGGTTGGAGTGTTAGTTGGTGTATCTGTTGGCGTATTGGTTGGTGTTGGAGTGTTTGTAGGTGTATTAGTCGGAGTTTTTGTTGGTGTATTAGTCGGCGTATTTGAAGGTGTGTTAGTAGGCGTACTAGTTGGCGTATTTGTTGGAGTATTAGTCGGCGTTGGAGTGTTTGTAGGTGTATTAGTTGGAGTTTGAGTTGGTGTATTAGTTGGCGTATTGGTAGGTGTAGCGGTTGGCGTATTAGTTGAGGTTGGGGTTGCAGTAGGTGTATTAGTTGGAGTCTGAGTTGGTGTATTAGTTGGTGTATTTGTTGGAGTGTTTGTAGGTGTATTAGTCGGAGTTTTTGTTGGCGTATTTGTAGGTGTGTTGGTTGGAGTATTAGTGGGGTTGCAGTAGGTGTATTAGTTGGAGTCTGAGTTGGTGTATTAGTTGGTGTATTTGTTGGAGTGTTTGTAGGTGTATTAGTCGGAGTTTTTGTTGGCGTATTTGTAGGTGTGTTTGTTGGAGTGTTTGTTGGAGTATTAGTTGGAGTATTAGTTGGCGTATTTGAAGGTGTGTTAGTAGGCGTACTTGTTGGTGTATTAGTCGGCGTATTAGTTGGTGTTGGAGTGTTTGTAGGTGTATTAGTTGGAGTTTGAGTTGGCGTATTAGTAGGTGTAGCGGTTGGCGTATTAGTTGAGGTTGGGGTTGCAGTAGGTGTATTAGTCGGAGTTTTTGTTGGTGTATTTGTTGGTGTATTCGTCGGCGTATTAGTTGGTGTTGGCGTATTTGTTGGAGTATTAGTCGGCGTATTAGTTGGTGTTGGAGTAATCGCGTAAATAACGACCGTACCGTTTCCACCGGTTGAGGCCGTTGCTCCTCCAACACCGGCCCCTGAGACATAATCAGCGTCAGTTCGTCCCGCAGCATTTCGCACGTCACCTGAGTCACCACCTGCGGTTGTCGATGCAGTGGTGAGTCCTCCCGTGTAGCCAGAACCGCCGCCTCCACCGCCTCCGCCATAGCTGCCAGTCGCACTGCTGCCTCCTCCACCGCCGCCGTAGTAGCCGCCACCACCACCGCCACCACCGCCCTCACAAGATACATCTGCCCCTGAACCGCCACCTCCGTATCCTCCGGCACCCACAAGGGAAGCGCCTTGCCCCTGGCCACCTTGAAATTGAGTGCCCGCGCCCGCCGCACCGCTATTTCCGCATCCAGCGCGGTATTCTGCGCCCGCTCCACCTGCCGACTGCGTACCGGCCCCACCGCCCGAGTAGCAGATACTTTGACAGGACGTTGATGCGGTTCCACTGCTTGCGCCTCCTGCGCCGCCACCCATACCCGCACTGCTGTAGTAGCCATCCCAACCCGAGCCTCCGCCCCCACCCGCCGTTGCTAGCTCTGTAGAACTTCGGCGAATCGCGGAGCGTCCCCCTCCACCACCAAAGGTAGAAGTCTGGCCACCACCACCAACGATGACCGCCAAGCTTTCGCCTGGTGTCACCGCGAGATAGCCCGTTGTGTAGCCCGCGCCACCTCCACCAATTGAAGATGCAGTTCCAGCCGTTGGTCCCGTTCCGCCTCCACCACCTGCTCCCCAAAGCTTGACCTGAAGACTAGACACATTGGCCGGGACGACATACGTTTGAGAATAGCCTAAGTGTGAGTAAACCGTGCTGCTCTGTGCATGCACCCCCATAGGCGCGAGAAACACCAAAATAAATGTGATCAGGTGGAGGACGCGGACAACACACTGGCTCCAGAGAGGTCGAGTTCTCTTTTTGCGATCACGG
The DNA here is from genome assembly GCA_026390555.1 of Pseudomonadota bacterium. Classification (NCBI taxonomy): domain Bacteria; kingdom Pseudomonadati; phylum Pseudomonadota; species Pseudomonadota bacterium. The sequence goes on along the minus strand of JAPLFS010000074.1, from coordinate 48,270 downwards.
ATCGCCTTAAGCCCGCGCGGCTGTAAAGAGATGGCGGTAAAAAGGCAAACCGATAGCATCAGCGCTATATATGCGCCCACGCCCCTTATTCTATTCTCTATGTGATGCCACATAGATCTAATGCCCTACGATTGCTTTACGCTGCAACTACCTAGATCGACATGATCTGAGGAAAACTTAAGATCCTCTGAGATGAGGTTATAGGGCTTCAAAAGGCGGGTATGTTTTTCGAAATTTGATAGATTTAAGTGAGTGAAATTATGTAATTTTCTACTAATTTCCTCTCCTAAGTCTCAACCACCTTGTAGTACGGAGATCCACCACCATTTTAGGCAACAAAGAGGGGAAACTCTCGAATGTACTTGATGTTGCTTAGAGTAATGCCCCTAACAGTGATCCAATTATTTCTAAGAGGGGTGCCGCTAAGATTGCTGCGGCGCTACATTGCAACCGCACGCAGCTACTCTCCAGCAACGCTCTTTGCGCTTACGGTAGCCCTTGGACAACTGCTCTGTTGGTTTCTAAGTCCAAGCCTTATGTTATCTACGGTGATGGTGCTTGCATTCCTCCTTGCAGTAACCGCCAGGGGATTTCGCGGTCTTCTAATGGGGCTGCTTATAGGGGTATTCTCCTGTATTGTGGCAATTTACTGCGACAGTAGTGCAGCGCCTAGTAGGGAGCTCGTAACGATAGTTCAGATTGAGGGTGAGCCACGACGCACTACTCCAGGACGGGTCGTATTTAAAGCCCGTGATCTCCTTGCATCTGACTCGCCACTTCTCTCCTGCAGAGCGCTAGAGCTACCGTGGCGTAATAGTGCAAGTCTCCTGCAGGGCGATATAGTTTGGCTGCGTGGAGTTGCCCAGGGGGTGCAGAGAGAGTCTAACCCATGGTCGTGGCAGAGCTGGCTCTGGCGCCGAGGGGTGCGCTACGAGTGCAAGGCAGATTTTATCTCAACACCGATTTGGCGTGAAGCAAGTGCGCCGTTTACAATCGGTAGGGAGATGGTTATGAAACGCGTTGATGGCATCGCGCAAGAGCGCCGCGGAGCAACACTCTTTCTTTCCATGGCGCTTGGATACCACGATCTCTTAAGCAAGCCCGTAGAGGATGCCTTTACACGGCTTGGATTAACGCACCTGCTGGTCGTTTCGGGATATCAGGTCAGCCTAGTATTTGGGGTTGTTGCAGCGTGCTTGGCTGGGCTTGGGGCGCAGATATTATCGGGACGCTTTGTGCGTCTTGCTGTAATGATTGCTGCACTTGGCGTAGCGCTCGTGTATGTGCTTTTTATCGGAGCAGAGATGTCAGCAACGCGCGCCTTCGTAGCCGCTGCCTGTGTTTGCCTAGAATCTTTGGGAGAGTTCGGGCGGCGGTTTGCGCAGCGCTGGGGTGTAGCGTTGCTTGTGATGCAGCTTATATGGCCGTGGGCTGCGCTAGAGATCGGAGTTCAACTGACATTTGCCGCACTCGCCGGAATCGGCGTAGGTATGTGTCTTGGTCGTGGAAGCTGGATTCGAAGCTATCTCTGGATTAATACGGCGGTCTGGCTCTTTACAAGTGCAGTCGTTGTGGCATGGTCCGGCGCAGTTTCGTTTGCAGGCTTAATCCTTAACCTGCTGCTGGCTGCACCGTGGTCGTTTCTGAACTGTACCGCAGGGATCGTTGGATTAGCACTAAGCTGGCTCGATCTACCCCTTAGCAGTGGGCCCTTTCTTGTGGTGGTATGGATCAATGAACTTATCGCAGAGTGCTTGCTTCTGCTAAGTGAATCAGCCCTTGCTGGAGGTACGGTTGAGGGGGTCTGGCAGCTTGTAACGTGTGCGGCGTTAACGCTTGGTTCAGGGCTTATTCTACTGCGCGCCGCGCGCCAGCAGAGTATAAATGCACCCTTAGATCTGGTGCGATAGATCTGGTGCACTAGGCCGCTATACAGATCCCTCGTAAAGTATCGAGGTTCTCTACGACACGCCCAACTCCGCGCATCACGCAGGTAAGTGGATCCGAATCTCGAACGAACTTAATACCACTCCTCTCGCTGAGCTTCTCTGCTAGCCCGCGTAGCAATGCGCCACCACCTGCAAGGTGCACTCCGTTTGCTAGGATATCCTGAGCAACTTCAGGGTTAACGTTCTCAAGGGCGGTATAGATAGCGCCTACAATCGAACAGAGTGGCTCTTGTAGCGCGGTACGAACTACCTCGTTGTTAATCTCCATGGAACGGGGCATTCCAGTTGCAACGTCACGACCAAATACGGTCATGACAAGGTGTGGAACGTGCGTTAATAGAGATCCGATCGTTATCTTTACCCGCTCGGCTTCGAAGATGCTGATCTCAATGCCGCACCGTTGTTTAATGTGGCGCTGAATAGCCTCATCCATTTCGTCACCAGCGATACGAATAGCGTAAGAATAGATCGTACCGCCAAGGCTGAGGATCGCTATCTCAGTTGTTCCGCCCCCTATATCGACAACCATACTGCCGATCGGCTGCTCAATAGGAAGACCACTACCAACGGCTGCAGCCATTGACTCCTCAACCATAAATACCTGACGAACGCCGGATGATAGCGCGGCGTCGAGCACTGCGCGCTTCTCTACCTGGGTGATATCTGACGGAACTCCTATTACAGCGCGCGGACGTACAAGTGACCAACGATTTCGCACAACTTTTAGCATATGCCGAATCATTGCGGTGGTTACTTCAAAGTCCGCAATCACCCCGTCCTTGATCGGGCGCACGCATCTGATCTTGCGTGAGGTTTTGCCAAACATCTGCTTTGCGGCAAGACCGACTGCTAGGATCTCATTGGTCTCTGCATCGAGCGCCACAACCGAGGGCTCATTCAACACAATTCCGCGTCCTTTAACGTAAACTAGGGTATTCGCAGTCCCTAGATCGATCGCAACGTCAGCGCTTATAAGCGCTGACATCCGCCGCCATAGTGGAGAGCCGTAGAGCGAGGCTTTTTCAGGAAGTTTAAGCACGCGTTCCTCCTCCTACCACTACCTTAGTAGCGCTAGCTTTTGACATTGTTTTGTTTGCTGTTGGTCGTTGTTGCAGGATTAGATCAATATCCATACCCTGCCCACGACCAGATCGGGCTGGAAAGGATAATACTGAGACAGCGAATGGCTTCGCCTCTGTACTGAGGTGGCTAGCCAGAGTGCGCAGCTTGTGCTGAAAGAAGGAGCTCATCATATTATCGAGCGCAACCAGGATATCGCCATTAGGAACCCGGACTAGGGGGAAGTGTGGTGGAAGCGCCTGTTGGGCTAGGCGCACGAACTGTTCGCTCTGTTGTACGGCTATTGAGATGCCGTGTTCGTGCTCAACCTGGCTGAACGTATCAACCGAAATGCGTAGAACCTCTACCGAGTCAGAGCCGAGAGCATCCCCAAGTTGAGCTAGCTTTAAACAGAAACTCTCCCAGGAGGACTCAACTGAGGTTGATTGTTTTTTAAAGAGGCCCCAGTAGAGTAAGCGCGAGATCTGGGTCGCAACGTCCTCAAGATGCTTGATCTGCAGCTTTGTAAAGGAGAATGCCTTGCGACTGTCGCACATCAGAACGCCGGCGCAGGGTGGGGCGCTTTTACGAGCATCAGAGGCCTCAGTTGGCATGGTTATAGGAACAGCAACCAGGCTCTTAATTGGCTCGGATTCGGTATAGATACCGAGGGTTGCGCTGTCTAGATCAAAGGGCGCAACGTGAATAGGGCGGCCGTGCTGAGCTACCCATCCGATCAACCCACTGCCGATCTGCAGACGGCAGTCGCGAGTTAGGGTAGTTGAGAGGGAGTGCATAGCCACAAGCTCAATGCTTGTAGGGCTCTGTTCTGAGCTGCGCGCGACCCCCGAGGAGGACTCAATTAAAAGCTCGGTTGGAAGAAATATCGCGCAGGTATGGGACTCAGAGATATTAGCCCCTAGTCTGGCTAGCTTCTTGAGGTCCTCTTTAAGTTGGTTGATAAAGGTCATTAAAACAGCCCGATGTTTACAAGATCTTTTTGGCGGGTAGTCGCAACTTTAAACAACCTAAAGTTAGCAGACTAGCGACATTTCGACAACGGGATTTCGCAAGTTTTCCGGTTCCTCACTGATAAGTGTGGGTACATTAGATGGAAAACCCCTGCGCGGGAACGTGAACCGCCTCCCGTTACCAGCTCCCGCTCCGACAGCGGAAACTTATTTCGAAAAGAAACGATTAATAGAAGATATGTTTTGTCATGAAAAGCTCGAAGTCTATCAAAAGTCGGTTGAATTACTGAATAGGTTATTAGTGTTATTCGCCTCCTCCCGAACGGAAATAGCGATATTGTCAACCAGTGGCGGCACGACGCCACCTCCATTTAGCGGCCATGCTGTTAAAGCTGGTTTTAAAGGGTTAAACGGTATCGGAGCGGGAACAGGTAACGGGAAGCGGTTCACGTTCCCGCGCACGGGTTTTTCAACTAATGTACCTACACTTATCGGTGAGCAACCGTATAAACTTGTCGGCAACTATTCTAGCTAGCGCGTCTAGGCCGAGCACCGCGAGCATTCGGTGCAGAGCTTCCGCGCGTCCCGCTGGAACGAGCGGCTGGAAGGGCAGGAGCGGGTAGTGGTGTTGCGCTCTTGCTCTCTGCACCCAATGTGCCCACCGCGCCGATCTGCGGCGGACTCTCACGTACCCCCTCCATCTCAAAGGCGTACTCGTCGGGCCTTAGGCGACCATCGGGTAGGATCAAGATCTGAACCCCATGTTTCGCCTCTAGATACGAGATATCGGCACGCTTGTTATTAAGCAGAAAGAAGGCAGGCAGCGAGGAGAGACGCGCTTTGACCTTCGCCACATGACCCATAACAACAGCAGCCTGAATCTTGCGGAGCGCTTCGAGCGCAACTAGCTCAGGGTTCTTGATGTGGCCACTTCCTACGCAGTGGTCGCACTTAATATGGCTGTGGCTCGTTAGTGAGGCACGCAAACGTTGGCGCGACATCTCAAGGAGTCCAAACTGAGAGAGCCGACCGAGCTCAATGCGCGCTTTATCCGGTGCTAGGGCATCCTGTAAGCGGCGCTCTACGGTGCTACGGTGGCGTTTGTCGAGCATGTCGATAAAGTCAATCACCACCAGTCCACCGAGGTCGCGTAGACGTAGTTGACGGGCAACCTCATCGGCTGCTTCGATGTTGGTCTTATAGGCGGTCTCTTCGATATTTTGGCTGTCGGTCGCTTTGCCCGAGTTGACGTCGATGGCAACAAGAGCCTCAAGCTGTTCGATTACGATCGCACCGCCGGATTTTAGCTTTACCTCGCGCGCAAAGGTGTCCTGTACCTGTTGATCGATGCCGTGGTGAGTAAAGATCGGCTGCGCCTCTTCATACAAACGAATACGGGAGCGATAGCGCGGCATAACCTGACCGACAAATTCCTTGACCGTCTCGAAGGTTTTCTGATCGTCGATCAATATCTCACGCACATCCGGGGTAAAGTAATCGCGGATCACGCGCGTTGTAAGATCGTTATCCTTGTAGATTAAGCAAGGAGCCTGTGCGCTTTGATTGGCGGTCAGGATGCTCTCCCACAGTTTAAGCTGTATGGTCAGGTCACGTGAGAGATCGCTCTGAGAGCGATCGAGGCCAGCGGTGCGAATTATCATTCCGATGCCGTTTGGCATCTCAAGTTCACGCGCTAGACGGCGCAGACGTAAGCGCTGATCGCTGTCGTTAATCTTGCGCGATATTCCGCCGCGGTCACTGCCCGGCATAATCACTAGGTAGCGACCAGGAAGTGAGAGGTAGGTCGTCAGGGTTGCACCCTTCATATCCCGTTCCTCTTTTACAACCTGTACGACGATCTCCTGACCAGGCTCAAGCACGTCCTGGATACGAGCACGATTGGAGCGACCCTGATTAGCCCGGTAGCATGATGGATGTACGTCGTTAATCTGTAGGAATCCGTTACGCTGTGTTCCGATATCGATGAAGGCAGCTTGAAGACTGGGCTCTATGCGCGAAATTCGCCCACGATAAACGTTGCCCTTAGCTTTCTTTCCTACGTTCGACTCAATTTCGAGTTCAGCTAACTGCGAACCCTCGATAATTGCGATACGGCACTCCTCGGGATGCACCGCATTGATAAGCATTCTCTGGTCCATTAATCCTCTCCCTTGTGGGAGGTGCTTGAAGATAGGGAGCTTGTAGGCAAAGCGTAGATTGAGGCGACGAATCACCTCGTAGCAGGAGTTGTGAGGCAGCTAGCCCCGATCCTGAACACACTTTGTCGTATGGGTAAGTCATATCTCACTCACTAGGCGCCACGAAAGTTGTGTGGCGCAGGCTCCTTCTCATCACAGGGGCTTAATGCGGGACGCAATTTAAGCAATTGTGATTACAGCACCTTCCGAAATTAATATTAAAATTTGACGTTGGATATCCAACTATCCCTTTGGTGTAGCACATATTGACCAAGAGGGGTACTCCATAGTGATTAACGGTGTTAATTATCAAGTATTAACAAGGGCCTTGATTTCCCTAATCAAGTCCCTAGATTTACACGGTTTTATTACTATTTTTGTACATCCTGCAGCGCGTGCTGCCTGATGTGCCTCGGGGTCATCGAGCGCCGTAAAGGCTACAATCGGGACCGAGATCCCCTTGCTCCTAATCTCACGGACGCACTCCTGCCCATTCATTCCTGGCATCATTAGATCGATTAAGATGATATCCGGCTTGCTCTGCTCCACCTCAAGCAGGGCTGAAATACCATCTGAATGCCGAACTACCTCAAATCCCTGACCTTCAAACAGAAGGTCAACGATGTCGAGAGACGTGATGTCGTCGTCTATAACCAGGATGCGATTGTTCATGGTAATATAGTGATGCCAAAAGTGAGTGCTAGGGACCGAAAACTCGCCGGTCGACTAAATTTAGAAACCTTGTTTGACGCTATATACTTGAAAACTAATGGCTCTTAGCCGATATGAATCTATAGGGAAGAGCGATTAGAGTGAACGGAAGGAATAAGTACCTGTAGTATCTACTATCATTGCCCCACCTGTGTGGGGAGTTTCTATGATAGTCGCAGGCTAATGACACGCTATGTTTGCACTAGAGATCACATTTAAGGGCGATTCACCAAGTAGGGAGACGATTTTTATTCGTCGACCGGCGGCGCTGATCGGCGCCCAGGACCCGGCCCACGTAATCGTAGATGAGATGCAAGCGGTTGGATACAACCTGCTGGTGTGTCGCGGTGTTGGCAGAAAGTTTAGCTTAACTCCGGTGGCTATCAGTGGAGGCGCGCAGCCGCCCTCATTCCTAGATGGCATCTACGAGGGCGAATCAACGGTTGATGTTGGGCCACTCATATTGCATTTTACCGCGATCGATGGCGACCTAATGTTGCGCGAGTCGGAGGCTACGGATCGTGCCGGAGTGCGGATCTTGCGCCAGGCCTGTACCGAGCCCACTCCACTCTATCCAGCGCTGATGCTGACCTCAGATCCGCCGGTAGTGATCTCGTTTTCAGCAGAGAGTTCGGTCTTGGTTGGTCGCTCGCGGCAGTGTTCGCTAAGACTCGATGCCCCGAGCATCTCATCTCGTCACGCACGGGTTGGTTATGAGTCCGGGGAGTTCTGGATTGAGGACCTCGGTTCAACCAACGGAACGTTCGTCAATCAACAACAGATCTCAGGACGGGTGAACGTTGCACCAGGGGTTGCGATCTCATTTGGACGCGAGGTTAGCGCGTTAGGGGTTGTTTCTCCTGAGCAGGCAGCAGAGGCGCTGAGCGGCCTAAAGGGATCCGGCGCAAAGCCAGCCATTAGGCAGAAGCGCTATCCCGTTCTGTTCTCACTTTCCGAGAGCGCTCGGCCGGCCCGCATAGTTCTCAAAGCTGGAGATGATTGTGTGCTAGGGCGCGATCCGGCTAGCGATATGTGGCTCGGCGCGCCACACGTCTCACGGCGCCACTGCTCAGTGGAGGTCTCAAAGACGGGAGTTGTGCGGGTTATAGATCGTAGCACCAACGGAACGGCCTATGATGGTGGCATCCTGCATAGGGATGAGGTTGCCGAGAGCTCTGACAAACCGCTGGTACTCGATTTCGGCGGAAACGTGACGGTTGCGCTCTGCTTCTCTGAGCGTGATGAACAGGCTTTTATAGCAGCTGGCGGAGTTGCAACGAGCTTTATTGCAGCGCTCCCCACAGAGGACAGCGCTAGCAGAGCGCAGGAACCAAGGCTGCGTTCAAGGCGAACAACGGCGTGGTTGCAATCTCCAGCACAGTTTCTTGCAGCAGGGGAGCAAGCGCAAAATGGCAGTACTGGTGGACTTAAGCAGCTCTATAGCCGTCTTTCGCTAAAGGGGCGACTGGTTATGGGAGCTATCGCAGTGGGCATAATTGGAGTTCTTTTGTTGCTCGTGAGTATGCTGGTTTTAGGATTGCGTAGGTAAGAAGGGTGCCAAGGGGCATTAGGCAGGTGGTCAGGTGGTGTGGAGAGCGTCAAGTTTTTGATCTTTTCATGTGAAAAGATTTGGTTTTATGAGATATAATTAGGCGAGGTCTAAACATGGCAAGTGAACCGAGTGATCTAACGTTCGTGCGTTGTCCGTCGTGCAGAAGCCTAGTGCCTGCGAGCGCAGCTCGCTGTCGCATATGCAACAATCCGTTAGATTCTCTTGCACAGAGCGAGGGTGGAGGGGAAGCCGCCAAGGGTACGGGGCGCATCCGACAGAGAACCGTTACCGCGGCCCCACAGGATGTAATCTCCGCTGTTGTGGCAGCCAAGACCGAGAAGGCATTAGCGGTCTCTGCAGCACCCTCTGTACAGGGTGATGATGAATTCGATCCCCTTGGTGCGTACCTACAGGATCTTGAAGGCGTAGATGAAGTGGTAGCTACGGCTCCCGAAGCTCTACAGCCCGACCGCACAGCGCCAGCACAGCGGGCGGAAGACGACGATGATGATGAAGAGGACGATCCTTTTGATCTCGATCTATTCGATGAGCCGGTTGTAGAAAAGCCTACTAGCGCTGCGCCCGAGCAGCGCCCGGTCAAGCAGCCTGCGGTAAACGATCCGTTCGATGATGAGATTACGATCGATCCGGTTGCGCCAAAGGCAGTAGTGGCTAAAGAGAGAGAGGCGGAGGTTCGCCCCCATACTCCGATGCCGGCAGCGCCGCGTCGAGAGGAGCAGCGTCCGCGCGGTGTAGAGGCGCAGCAAGGGGGTGGTCAGCAGAGGGGTGGAGGGGAGGCGCGTAAGAACGAAGCACGACCGCCGCAGCGCAGCGAACCACAGCGTAGTGAGCGCATGCAGGAGCAACGTCAGAATAGGCCTGCGCCAACACAACAACGCGCACCAGAACCGCCGCGTGCGCCGGAACCGCAGCGACCTAAGCGTGACGAACGCGATGAGCGCAGGCAGGATCATAACAGACCAGCACAGCAACAACCCCCAGAGCAGCGTCACGAGCAGCGACACGAGCAGGGCCGCCGTGCGGGGGATCCTCAGCAGCACGCCACCGTGTCTGAGCGCACGCAGGCCAGCACCGGTCCAAAGACCGGAAAGATGCGACCTGGAAAGCTCTTCGGATGGCTCGTCAGTTATGAGAGTCCCGACGGCCGAGCGATCGAGCTGCGTGAGGGTAAGTTCTTTGTGACCGCCTCGAGTATCAAAGGTACGGACCTTATTCTCGAAGACCCGAGTATCTCAACCCCGCACGCGCTTATGTCGATCAGTGAGGGCGGATTCCTTGTTCAGGATCTGATGAGCGATCACGGTGTTTTTGTGAGGCACGATGAACGCGCTGAATATCAGCAGGAGGAATCACTTGTGCGTGTTAGTCACGGCGATTGGCTGCGTTTCGGTGAAGTTGAGTTCCTTGTCATCATTGTGCCAGCTTCATCAAGCAGGTAGGTTAGAAAGCTAATGAAGGTACCCACAACCATTATAATGTCCCTACTTGCTTGCGTCATGCTTGGATGCGATTCATCGCCGTTGGCCGGGGATTTAGCGCAGCGCGATGCTAACGAGATAGTGGCGGTGCTTCGAGAACGGGGTATTGAGGCTGAGATCGAACGGGAACGTGGTGCGAAGGGTAAGTATTCCGTGTCGGTGGCTACAGCGCAGTTCGGGGCTTCTGCTGCGCTCTTAACGCAGCTCGGTCTTCCGACAGAGAGGAAGGCCTCCTTCCGAGATCTCGTTGCCCCAAGCGGCATCCTGCCAAGCTCAAGAGAGATTGAAGCGCTCCGTATCGACCGTGCTCAGGCAGCAGAGATCGAGGACCTTCTTTCAACACATACCGCTGTCATTGCAGTGGGGGCGATAGTGCGAGTCCGCTCGGTACAGGGTAACGCAGAGCCCTCAGTCTCAGTCGTCGTTCAGAAACGCTACGGCGCAACGCTTGATATTGCGGTGCTGCAGGAGTTAGTGCTGAGAGCTCTACCGGGTATAAAGCCTGCAGGGGTGGTCGTGTCTATCACTGAACAGAGCCCGCCGCTCGTTACTGGCTCGGGTAGCGAGGTAGCTAGTAGCCCAGAGGCATTAGTTCCGTTCCTTGTATTTTGGAGGGTTCCACAGGGTGAGTACATGGGGCTCTCACTACTGTTAATTGGATTATTGGTTGGAATCTCTGGGATGACGGCGCTAGCGGGTTATATTTTCGGTCAATATACGCAGGCCCGACAGACCGAATCAATGCGTCTTGAAGCTGTTGGTGGCGGGCGTCCCCCTGTGGAACGGCTCGCTGCTTTCGCTGGAGCTGATGGTGTAAAGGATACGGATGATGATGATCAATACAGAGGGGATGATGAGGAATGAGTAATGGCGCGCTGGCACAATTAACACAACACGAACAGGCGCTCGTTGCTGTTGCAATACTGATTGACGGTAACGAGGCAGCCGCGGTCTTAGCCATTGATTCAACGCGTGGTGAGCAGTTAAAAGCCGCAGCGCAGGAGCTCGGCATGATGGAGATAGATACCCGACTGCCCTTCATCGGAACCCTCTTACGTCGTGCACTGGAGGGGGAGAGGTAGAGATGTGGCGCAAAACCTTGAGGAGCTTTCGGCATATCATCTACAGGTTAAGATTGAACTGGATCGGCGTATTGAGCGGATCAGCCGAATTAATAGTGAGCTTGCGGATAACGACTTTAGGCTCAAGGCGCTTGAAAGCTCTGGTCGAACGTTGGTGGGCGATACGGCGCGTGTCTTGGCTCAGGTCTCCTACCGTGCCAAGCTTAAACGAGATCGCGTACGGCATGAGAGTGAGCTTGCTGAGGCGACTGAGGATATGAAACGGGCTGAGGATCGATTGTTTCAGGTTGAGGCAGAGATTGAGAGCGCCGAGGTTGCACCAGAGATAGTTGCAAACGATAAAGAGATGCAAGGTGAGGATTAGGTGAACGAACAGGGAGCATCACAGTCAGGGGAGTCAGGAGAATCGCACGACGTACAGTTGTGGGACCCAGAGCGAGCGTGCCGGAACGTCTCGCCCGCCGAGGCGCAGTGGTCGAGAGGCTTCCTACGCTGTCGGCCCGAGAAGTGGTTTCCCGGTTTCGCCGCACAGTGGATGCCGATAGTGCACGCTATCGGATGTGAGGCCACGATAGCCGATATTAAAACGCTACTGACCCAACCCCCCTACGATGAATATACCTTCGTTGGCGAGATCGGCGGGGAAGAGCTAATTCTCTCAGTTGATGATGAATCGGCACGCATCCTTCTGGCAGAGGTTGTCCCGGGGATTGATGATAAGGCCGGCGCGGTTGTGGCCGAGTATCTGCTCAGACGGATGTTCTTTAGCCTCGTGAGCGCTTGGAGTGGGGCAGAGCTCACTGCAGTTTCGTTTCGTGGCAAGGCTAAAGAATCCTCCACTAAGGTTGTGGCCAGCGTGCGCCTGGCCAGTACAATTAATACGGGTTCGGTAGTGGTCTGGATCGGCTTGGGACAAAAGATGGTAGAAAACCTGGACGGTTTATGGCGACGGCAGGTGCAGTCCTCCTCACGTGTAGCTACAGGAGTCTCCTCGGTTCGTCTTGAGGTGGCACAGCTCGGAGTTCCGCCGCAGATGCTTTCAGATTATCTGATTAAGGGTACGGTGATCGACCTTGAGGTGCGCGCCTCTGATACAATAACGCTACGGGTGGGTAACAAGGCCTGGATGCCGGGTCGGATGGTCAATGTGGGCGGTAATTTTGGGTGTGAGATGGTGCCTGGTGCCGTTGTGGCGCCCTCAGTCGCTGAAGGAACTACGCGCTTGTCGGTAGAGCTGGCATCGATTAATCTTGAGGCGGCGCAGTTAGCCGAACTGGGGCAGCCAGGAGCTATCCTTGTCAGCGATGCTCCGTTAGGAGCTCGCGTTACGCTCGTTATCAACCAGGAGAAGGTCGGTGAGGCGCGGCTCTGTGTTTATGAGGGACGCTTCGCAATTGAGGTACTGTAGTTCTATACATAGCTCATGGTTACAGACCCATAATTAGCAGCAATCATGCACCTCTTTGATACTGGTATAAGGCTCTATCGCATTAGGTTGCTAGCCCTAACATGGGCGTTTGCGCTGCTCACATCACTTAACGGCAATGTCCTAGCTCTCCAAACCGATGTGTTGCAACTGTGCAGCACACTGCTAGTCATACTAGCTATACTGGTCGGCATAGTGCTGCTCAGATCTCCCAGATCACTAATCCTACTGCGGGCCAGCGCTCTTATCTTTCTTGTGATCGCATTAATACAACTTCCAGCCCTGCCAAATCATCGCATCGTACTTGCTCTCGTAGCTTTGACCATTCTCTCCCAGGGGGTAGTGCGCAGGAGCAGCCTCACTATGGGTGCGGGAGTGCTCACCAGCAGCTCCTCAGAGCGCATTACTACCACACTGCAGTGTCTTACCATTATCGTCTACCTTTTTGCCGCACTAGCTAAACTCAACGAGGCCTACATAAATCCAGTAACTAGCTGCGCCGCTACATTCCTCAAGCAGGCTCTTGTACTGCACGGCTTTTCACTCGATGTAGCAATAGCTCCTAACTTACTTCATGGCGCAATCTGGTGGTCTATACTGAGTGAGGTTCTGATATGTTTGCTCCTATTGGTGCCGAGGACCCGTATGCTCGGTGTTGCCTTTGGGGTTGCCTTTCACCTGGCCCTCGCCACCGATTACGTAAAGTACTTCGCCAACTTCTCCGCTGCGATGTTTATCCTTTTAATAAGCTGGCTACCTGAGCACGCTGCCGAGAGGATCTGGGAACGTGGGGTGTCGTTTTGGCGAGTCCTCACACCTTTTGCCGCCGTCGCAATGTCGGTAACACTCCTATGTGTCGGGATAAATATTATCGAGCCCCCTACCTGGATTATCCTGCGGTACTTATTCTTCATGATCTTTGCGAGCGGGCTTTTAATTAACCTAGTACCTCTGGCCATAGGCGATCTGATACGAGGAGCAACACCGCCGATCAGGAGCTGGAAGGCCCCGGCCTGGACGATACTCGCTCTTGCAATAATTAATGGCCTTTGCCCGTATCTAGGGGTAAAATCGCGCAACTCTTTTGCGATGTATAGCAACCTGCGCCTTGATGCTGTGGGGGCAAATCATCTACTTGCTCCCTGCAGCGCGGATATTTTTGGATTGCTGGCGGATCGGGTGGAGGTAATCTCAGCTAGTGATGCCGAATTCTCCCGAAAAATTGAAGCCCCTGGACGGGAGCTCCCCTATATCGCTCTCTGCACATACCTTGCAAATATGGAGGACACCCCCAGAACCCCAGCCGTTGATACAACTGTGCAATATATTCGTAACGGTCAGAGGTTAATAGCTAAGAGGGGTGGTCAACTACCGGTTGATTGCCCTGGGTGGCTCGCCAGGAAGCTACTTTTTTTCGGGCCGATAGGTGAAGGTAGCGAGAAGCGGTGTGAGTGGTAGTTGAATCTCTGCCAGGCTCGCTTCAATCGTAGGCATGTGATGCTGTTATGGTCTAAGTGCCACGGCTAAAGCAGTTTGCAAATTCCTTTAGGCATGTTATTTAAGGGCCAAGCGGAATAGGCTAAATATTAAAGATAGACAATAGAGCGTTATGATAAGAATTGATCAGTTAGTGCAGAATCATGCGGCTTTTATCGCGATGTTGTTGATAGCAATGTGTCTTAAACTAACCGGATGCCGCGCCACCGCTGCGCCGGATGCCGGCTTTCTTGAGCAGCCGCAACTGATGCATGAGGGCGTTGACAGGCTACCATTCAACGCCGTGTGGTTTAAGCCGGGGATTAACTATAGCTCTTACAAAAAAGTATACGTTGCGCCAGTTGATACAACACACCTCCTAAAGCATGACTGGTGGGACAATAGCAGTTTCGCTCCTGGGGATCAGAGCTCTCAGGCGCAGGACCTAGGTGAGTACTTTCGTCAAGAGGTAGGAGCACGCTTTACCGCAGAGTCACCCGAAAGGTTCAAATTGGTAGAGGTTCCAGATAGCGAAACCCTGATCATTGAGCTTGCCATCGTAGAGGTTGTTCCCACCAAGGTCTGGTTGAATACGATCGGATATATCGCCATAGGTGCGCTTAGTCAGGGAACAACCGCATTTGAGGGGCGCTTTAAGGACGGCGCAAGCAAGGAGGTTATCGCTGAGTTTAAAGACCGTGAGTACGGCCAGATTGATATAGTAAGTATAAACGATCTAACGTGGTTTAAACACTCAAAGCACACAATAAGGATCTGGGCTGATGATATTGAGGAGATCTGTACGAGTCAGCCGGACCAGGCTATCAAGCCTATGTCGAGCGTTACTCTCAAGGTCTGGTAGTTCCGTAACGGAATCAGAGTCCAGCGCTCTTAGAAACTAGTATAGCAATAAATAGGGACTGGCTGTGGATACCAGCAGAGATATATAATCTCGGCATGGACAGCTCTGGCTCATTCTTTACTCTGATAGTTACCCTCTTACTTTTCTCCTCCTTTATAAAGGTAGCGACGGTGCTCTCTGTCTTTCGCTACGGGGCCGGACTGGTGGGTATAGAGTTCGGAGTGGTGTGCCTAGTTGTAGCGTTTGGAATAGCAATTCTTGACGCCCCCATCGAGCTTAAAAAGGTCGGCTATCCGGAGCTCTTCTTTTCCGGAGCATCGCAACCGGATGTAGCAGCCGTGACAAAATCCCTCACCCCGCGCATGGTGTCCGGAATTGACCAGGGGATAGCGCGAGCACTCTATGGTCCCGATGCCGTTCCAGGAGAGGGGGAACTTAAGGATAACCTAAAGGCGATCGCTCCGGCATTCCTCTTTTCGCAGCTTAAAGAGGCACTAACGCTCGGTGTTATGCTGCTTATTCCGTTCGTTGCGCTCGATCTCCTTGTCGCGCACCTACTTGCGCTGATAGGCATGCAGCAGCTAGGCGTTCAGGTCGTTTCGATGCCCCTAAAGCTCCTGCTCTTTCTAACCGTAAATGGATGGGGGCTTTTTGCTAGTAAGGTCTTGGGGCTTGGAGGTTAAGCACTAGCATGGATACTCAGATACTAGATCTATTTGAACAGACATTACGAGTGCTCATAATGGTGTGTGTGCCAACGTTACTTATTCCGCTGGGTGCCCTGATCGGATCATTAATGCTGGGCATGCTTGGTATTCGCGATGAGGGGCTTCAGTATGCCGTGCGAGTTCTTGTGCTGGCTCTGGTGATAATAGCGTTCGGTGCATCTGCCACAGATTCGTTTGTGGAGTTAATGCAGGTAGCGTTGAGGTAAAGCGTGATCTTCTTGGTGCTGATCCTATCGATCCTAGGGCCCCTTGCGCTGAGCTGCATATCAGTAGCGCTCGTGTACTCGTTGATAGTGGGAGGGGGCACAACCACAGCGCATTCAATCGGTATCCTGTCTTTGGCTACGATGCTCCTTATACCGGCTCCAATAGCAAGCGGAACCTCGGTATCTATTCTCTATCGTTGGTGCTTTTCTGAGGGGAGCGCGCGTTCAGCAGCGTTGCTTGCAACCCTTGCAACCCTACTTGCGATGATCTGTAACCCACTTGTTCTCAGCCTCGTGCATAGGGCCGAGGAGCGCGTTGTGCACGGTGCTAGTTATGTTAACCGCGCAGATCTAGTCGATCTCCTGCGCCTTACGCAGGAACTTACCGTTGTGTGCGCAATGACGGTCGTTATTGTTATGCTGGCGGTACTACTTTTTGAACTGCCGCTTAGGTGGATTACAGCCGGTCTTAAGAGCGTCGAGTACGCCGGAGTGCTGAAGACCTTGCGATGTGTTTTATCGATAACGTTGATCGTATCTGGGTGGTCCTTCATTGCAGAGGGACTAGCTGGCAGGGTTGCAACGGTAGTTATTGAGATGACGAGGTAACGATGGAGGAGCGGGTCTTACCAACGCGCGAGGAGCTTCAGGAGCTCAAGGCGCAAGGGATCATATTTAGAAGTCCGCTGGCAACACGCGCGGTGATCTTAAGCGCCGTACTTATAACCCTGCTGTTTACCCTTAAGGGGAGCACAGTAACGGGGTCGATGCCAGTGGACGTTACGGGACTAGAGAGGCTTGCAAGATCGCTACTCTCACTGGTTGTAACAACGAGCGTGGTTGCCGTACTAGCAGGGGTAATCTTTTCGCTGTTGCTGAACGGGTTCTCTATCTCGGCTAAGCTGATTGCAATCAAATGGCGTCCGATAGAACGAACCGGCGTCCTAGTTCAGCTAGCTCTCTTAGCGCTTGGGGTGGCGCTCGGGGCAGAGCTGCTCTATGCCCTAACGGGGGATCTCTTTCTTTGGTTAAGGGCTTCAACGGAGCTCTTAAGCGATCCGAGTCTGATTAGCTCTTCAGAGCAGGCCAGGAGCTCCTTTATTGAGCGACTCTCAACTCGTGTGATTGTTGAATGCGTATTTTTGGCTATACTAGTGGCTGTTACGGCGCGGGTACGGTTTCTCTATCAAAACCGAGTACCCAAGCACGATGGCTTAGGTGGCCGCTAGAATTTAGGATTACGCTATGTCAGGCAATGTCGGGGGTCCGCCGGATCCCTTCTCACTCTCGCCACTTTTATCCCTTCTGCCATCGTGCGGAAATTTGACCCGTTTAGAGAATCTAGTTTCCTCCCTCTTCGCCCGTCACGAAAAGGTTGAGACCTTGCGCGAGGAGGCTAAGAGCAAGGAGCTTGAGCGGCGCTATACAGCCGAGGAGGCGATGCTTCGGCAGATCCTTGATTGGCTAGCCGTTAAGCCCATGGGAGGTGAGTAGTGGAGCTTCCAGCAAAGAGGGCAGCGGAACTGCTCCGTAAAAGTTACTCTCAAGATGAGCTCTTCGATATATACGAACTGGGTAAGCTGTGGCTTGAGTCTGGTCAGCACCGACGTGCTGAAGCGATCATGAATGGCCTTAATGAGGTGGCATCAGATTTTGCACCGGCTTGGCTCGGTACCGCATTCTTGCGTTCCATATCTGGGAATTATGAGGGGGTTTTAAACGCCGCAAAGCAAGCACTGAGGATAGCCCCAGAGAGCATCGAGGCGATGTTGTATATCGTAACAGCAGCGCTAGCGCTTAAGGACCTAAGTACGGCGGGGACATACCTAGGCGAGGTCGGAGAGCGGATCGAGCAGGGCGGGGTGAGTAACCCACATGTAAGCCGCTTCTTTAAAATGCAGTTGGCACGTTATCAGAATAGAGGCTAGGGCAGAACAGAGGCTAGGCTAACTTCTCGTAATCTTAGTTATTTGCGCCTTTATTAACTATCCTTTGAGTAGGCGCTTGTAGCAGGGTACAATCTGCTCCACTTGTTATACTAGGTAAATAGCCGTGAACCAGAGCTCAGATCAGCACAGCGCAGGACAACCGCCAGAAGGATCCCAGACCGACTCGAAATCTAATCCTCTCCAAAGCTGTTTTCTTAGTACCACCGATCAGGTCCGGGAGCAGAGGCAGGGCAGCGACCGCCACCGCGAGTTTACCGGCAAAGAGGTTCAGAAGCCCTTCTTTATGCGCTCGGTGATGGACCCTAACCACGGCATTGATATCGATAGAACGTGCCCTTTAGAGCGCGTGGTTCTCAGCCTACTTGATTGCAACTGTGTGCAGCGCTTAAACGATATCAAACAGATCGGGGGAGCGGTGCGCGTATTTCCGGATGCGACTCATTACAGATTTGGACATTCAATTGGGGTCGGCATGCTTACAGCAAGGGTGCTTAATTCTATCCGAATGCATAGTACCGATCCGCACGTGCTGAAACAGATTGAAGAATGGGGGCCAGTAGTGGTCGCTTTTGGAGTTTTGCATGATATAGGACACGTGGCGCCCGGGTCTCATATCGCTCAAAAGGTTTGGTTTCCAAAGGAGAAGGATGCACATGAGGAGATCTCGCGCAGGATAGTCAAGCATGATGGGGGACTACGAGAGGTCCTGAACTCTGTGATCGGAGAGGGAGCTGCAGAAAAATTAGATAGCATTATGTCGGAATGTCCGAGCGTTCCGCGCTGGACCTGGCAGCTTATAACTGCCGGGGGGTGGAACGTTGATCGCGGAGATTGGGTTGGACGCGACAGCTTAATGTGTGGCGTAAATTACGGCACTAACGATCAGGTGATTATCATTAAGGGGTTAAGAATACACCCCACTCCTGATGGAGCCGCTGGTGAGTTGGTCATGTTAGAGAGGTGCGTTGGGGCTCTTAAACCGTTTTTCAGCGGTCGTACAGCTCTGTACGAAAACGTTTATGGGCATCCCGTAGCGCGCATATATGAGATGATGTGTGTGCAGGTTGGTGAGCGGGCCCGTTCGCTTTATCGTGCTGGCAATCTTTCCTTTGCGGATGATGGCATGCAGGCTGTCTTGGCAGCAGATGCCTCAGTTCAGGTGCCGCTTGAGCACCTTATGAATATGGATGAGAGCTGGTTCAGGAATCACCTAAAGTCCTGGGCTAAGGAAGAGGATGTTGCTCTTCGGGAGTTAAGTTGCGAGATACTTAATCGAAGATCCTTTAAACAGGTGCCGTTAACCGATGAAAATCGAGAGCTCCTGCGCAAACTTGTACGAGAGTCCGGGCGAGAGGAGGCGTTCGCTATGATGGAGTTATCTGAGCATACGATTAATTTTGAGAGGGACCTTAATAAGGCGCCGAGCGTCATGTGTGCGAATGGCTCTCTGGTCCCTTTAATTGAGTATAGCGACACTATGCGCAAGCTTGCGGAGCTTAAGCAGATTAAACTCGAAGGTATTCTGGCGGTGTCCCTCTCTATCTGTAAGAACCTACCGGTAAGGCACTAGTTAGTATAACCTACTGAGATTCTCTCCATTACTTCTTAAATAGATCATCGAGTGCATTCAACGCACCTTTTTTAGTATCTTTAGCGGGAGCGCCAGCCGCTGTGTTTGGCCTGAAATACTCACAGATGTTGCTACGCTCCTTATTCTTAACCCACTCAGCGGAGCTTTCTCGACAGTCGTGATGCGCTGACTGATCATGAAACTCGCAGTTCAAGCAGACGTGCAGGTCGGCATGGCAGTATAGGCAGCTATCCCTAAAGCCAATTCTTGTAACGCTTTGAGAGCTAGCGAGCTCAAGCGGTTTTTTGCAGTGGAAACAGGTAATACTCATCAGCCTATCCTAGCTTAAGCGCCATCAGCTGCCGACCCCTCCATACGGCGACATTATAGAACGGCGGTCTAGAGAGAGGGGGAGGGGGGAGATAGAGAGGGGGCAATTCCATAGCATGAACCACGATACGCACTATATTTTATGACGTTTAACGTTAGTTTTACAGATAAACCTGGAACGAGAGGGCATCATAACCTAAGCGTATTGAGCTTTCAGTTGGTTAGCCCCATTATCAGTACCGATGACACAGGCATGCATGAACACGATTGATGAGCAGGAGGTAACAAAGCATACGAAACCGAGGGTGGGGATACGCCACAAGGGACTTCTGCTGCTGGGCGAGGTGAAGTGGTTCTTCAGGGTACTGCTCTCATCATGTGATCGTTTTTACTGGGATAACGGATTCTCTCGAGCTGCCTCACTTGCATACTCCTCACTGCTCTCATTGGTTCCTCTTACGGCGCTCTGCTTCGGAATCCTTGCAGCGTTTATGCAGACCGAAGATAGCATGGCGCAGGTGCAGCAGTTCCTGTTTCGACAATTTGTACCGGGGACCGCGCTCCAGGATCTGCTGCCCTATCTGCAGCAGTTTAGTGAGAACATGCGGGGGCTTAATTTCGTTGTCTTAATTACCCTAGTTGTAACTTCGCTGCTTCTGCTCAATTCAATCGAGTCCACATTAAATCAGGTATGGCAGGTGTATGAGGTGCGCACGATTACGGATCGACTGGCGATCTTCTGCGCTATTATCGTACTGCTTCCGTTTTTTGCCATATCTGGCTACTACACTAGCGTTAAGGTTGAACCACTTTTTGCGGGGCTCGGGGTCCTGACGGCGCTCTACCGGGATCTGCTCCCATTTCTAATAGACTTTCTGGCTTTCGTAGCGCTGTACTATTTAGTACCAAAGGCCCCGGTTAAGATTATTCCCGCCCTTTTTGGTGCAATTACCGCCTCTATGCTGTTCGGTTTTGCCAAGCACTGGTTTGCATTTTATCTGATTCGCTTCGCTACCTATACGCGTGTATATGAGGCGATCGCTTTAGTTCCAATCTTTCTCTTTTGGCTATATATCTGTTGGACGGTTGTTCTCTTTGGGGCTGAAATCTCTTATCAGGCACAGCATCTGCCGCGGGTTGGCAAGTTATGGAAGCGCTCACTAATGAGCTTCGGTGATGGGGCGATGGTTATCGCTGTTCAGAGCCTTGTTATGATAGCCAGGGCTTTTAAACGGGGTGAAAAGGTCCCGAATGAGTTGGAAATCGCAGAAACCCTGGGATGTAGCTCGATGGTATTAAAAACGAGCCTACTTGCCCTTGAGCAAGCGGGGATCATAATGCGCGGTGAGGGGCGAGATATGCCGATCCTACTGATGCGCACACCAGATTCTGTCTCTGTTGCAGATATTCGCGATGCGGTATTTAAGAAGCGCTCCTCTATGTTTATGGGGGTTGAAATGGGGAAGGTTTATCAAAGTCTCGGTCCCAAAGGCGATCCGAGATCTGTGACACTTGCTGCATTGGTTAGTGATTAGCTGGAGTTGTGTGAATGATAGTTACTGAACAGTTAGCAAACGGACTCTCTGTTATAATTGAAGAGATAGGACATGTTGAATCGGCGGCATATGATCTGCTGATTCCAGGTGGACTGATCTGTGACCCCTCCGACAGGATCGGCTCGGGCCTTATCTTTGCGGAGATGATCGGCCGAGGTGCCGGCTCTCTTGATTCCAGAGCGCTCTCGGAGGCCTTTGAGGACTCCGGAATTCGCCATGGTGAGTGGCTTGGAATGGATCGCTTCGGTTTCAGTGGATCGTTGATAGCCAGCAAACTTTCCCGTGCGCTTGAGCTTGTAGCTCTGATGATACAGGAGCCTAGGCTTTCGGAGGAGGATATTCCTAATATTCAGAGCGTACTGCTGCAGGATATTGCAGCGCTTAATGATAATCCAGCGCGACGCGTCTCAATTGAGCTCTCAAAGAGGTACTATCCAGCCCCCTTTAATCGCTGCTCACTTGGAGAGGCTGAGGGGATTCGCCTAACAGATCGCGCATGCATGCTTAATATGCACCGAGAAATGTTCGGGCCACAGAGAGCGATCCTCTCTATCGCTGGTAAGGTCGATGCAAGCAAGGTGTTAGGAGAGTTAAAGAGCATATTTGGCGGATGGCAAGGAAGCTCTATCGACCTACCAGAGTTCGCCACTATTTCTCCGCATGAGTACGCGCATATCGAAGTTGATTCGGCGCAGATGCAGATCCTGATGGCCGCACCTTCAGTAAAATTTGCGGAGTCTCATTATTACACAGGCAAGATTGCGGTGAGTTTGCTCGGCTCATCGATGTTCGGGCGATTGTTTATGGAGTTACGAGAGAAGCGCGGGTTGTGCTACTCGGTATATGCGCGACATGGAGCAAATAAATCGTACGGAACCGTCACCGCATATGTCGGAACAACGCCGGAACGTGCCCAGGAGAGCCTGGATGTATTGCTTGCAGAGTTCGGTCGATTGCGAGGTAGCGTTACTCAGGCTGAGGTAGATCGGGCAAAGACAAATCTGAAAGCCGCGCTCGTTATGGGAGAGGAGTCGCCAGGTTCGCGCGCCTCGTCTAATGCCACCGATTGGTGGCTACTTAAACGGGTTAGAAGCTTACACGAGATCAGTGACGCTATTAGTGCGGTATCGATCGCTGATATTAATGAGTTTTTGGAGCAGTTTCCATTTGCACCCTGTTCAATCGTAACACTTGGGCGCACACCTTTGCAGGTTCCATCAGATATTGTAAGGAGTATTAAGTAAGCCATGGCTAGTAAGTTCTATAAAACAGCTCTATCCAACGGGTTAACGATCCTCGGCGAAGCAAATGAGGCGAACGTCAGTGCAGCGATCGGCTTCTTTGTTAAGACCGGCGCGCGCGATGAAACAGATCTTGAATCTGGGGTCTCGCATTTTCTTGAGCACATGTTGTTTAAAGGAACACCGACTCGTTCCGCAATCGATATTAACCTTGAGCTGGGTAATCTTGGGGCGCAGGCGAATGCTTTTACTTCAGAGGAGAGTACAGTTTACTACTCGGCGATTATTCCTGAAAACTTTCGCGCTATGCAGGAGCTCCTAAGTGATATGATGCGACCGCTTCTGGATCCAGAGGAGTTCGCGATGGAGAAGAAGGTTATTCTAGAAGAGATCGCTCTATACCAAGACCGACCCCATTTTTACCTTTTTGAGAACGCCTTTAAGGATTATTTCGGACAACATCCTGCCGGTAACTCGGTGCTTGGCAGCCATGAATCGGTGTCTGCTCTCTCTCGTGACGTAATGAAGAGCTACTTTGACAGGCGTTATTCCCCTTCAAATATAGTACTCGCCGCTACCGGAAATTTTTCGTGGGAGAGCTTTGTAAGCGATGCCGAAAGGTTGTGCGGTGGATGGGAGAACTTTTCAGTTCTGCGCGATACTCCGCGTTATGCAGGAAAAAGCGGTAAGCGCAATATCCTACGTAAGAACCTTAGCCACTCGCATGCGGTGCTGATAACAAGCGGCGCCTGCGCCCAGGATCCGGAACGCTATCCGCTATCTCTACTGGCAAATATTTTGGGCGATTCCTCAGGTTCAAGGTTATATTGGGCTTTAATCGACAAAGGACTGGCAGATTCAGCTAGCGTCGACAACGACGAGCGCGACGGGACCGGATGTTTTAGCACCTACGTCAGCACCTCACCGGAGAGGCTTGATGAAGTGCTCTCGATTGCGCGTAGTGTGCTGGCATCTCCGCTAGATTTTTCTGAGGCCGACCTGGAGCGCGCAAAATCAAAGATAGTCTCCCGTATAGTCCTTGATGGAGAGCTTCCGATGGGACGGCTTATGGCGCTCGGTATGGAGTGGAGCTATCGACGTGAGTCTACACCGCTAAGCGTAATCGTTGAGCGCGTACAAAACGTAACCAGGGGCGATATAGAGATTGCGCTCAAACGGTTTCCCCTCAACGAGTGGTCTGAATACCGATTGCTTCCCGAGTAGCCTATAAGCGCAAAAAAGCCCGCCACTGCTGTGCAGGGCGGGCTTTTCAATAAAAACGGAGCTGAGAGATAGCTTTACGGCTAATCCTCGTCTTTGTCCTCATCTTTCTCGTCTTCATCTTCATCTTCGTCTTCATCTTCATCTTCGTCTTCATCCTCGTCGTCCTCATCCTCATCCTCGTCATCCTCATCTTCGTCGAGGTCATCGTCCTCCTCGTCTTCATCTGAGGATTCAGCAGGCTCTCCGTGGGTAAAGACCTCCGGATCGATATCTTCTAGAGCCTCCGTGAGAGCTGATACGATCGATGCGAGGTCCTCTGGCGCGCAGTCCTCATTCTCAATAACAGCCTCAACAGCCGCCTTAATCTCTGTCATCAAGGCCTCCTCAAGATTGGTGGCGCTCTCCTCGTCTGTATTTTTATTCGCACCCTCCTTGTCGTCGTCGTCTAGATCTGGATCGTAATCCTGCTCTAGGCGCTCTTGAAGTTCAGCGAACCCGTCCATAAGTTGGGTAAGGGCGTCGATAATTTTTTCAGTGGCCTTCGTACTCATAGCAATGTATCCAAGAAAATAGCACCTAACTGTTCTCAGTAAGGCGTCTTTCTAATCCTTTATAGTTATAATTATAGAAGGGTAAATCCTTTCGATGGGGTAGATCAATAGGCAACTCGATCTTGATAGAAATGATGCTGCCGCCAGCATAGTTATCCAACATATTTTTAACAGGTTCTTATGATTCTTCATATTTGAGCATGGATTCGGCTGAGTAGTTTAAAAAACTAGAGATAAATAGGGCTGGTTAGTCTTGACTTTGAGTTATACAAGGGATGAGAGGCAGACTTTAGTGATGGATAAGGATATGCTAACAGCTATGATTTGCACAAAAAGCCCAATTACCCGGATATCCAGGACACTTATACTGACGGGGACCCTTATACTGGCGGGCTGTCTTAACAAAGGGGTGCATAGTGCTGCTGGTAAGGGAGATACCCGTGCCGTAGTACATAAGGTGTCGGCAGGCTCTCCCCTCAGTGTTCAGATCTATAATCCTACCAGACTCGCTTCGATTAACTCCCTAGGGGTGCTAGAGCCAAAGCTATCAAATACGGTCATCGATCCAGGGCTCTCCGTAGAAGGGTTGTATGAGCTCGTAATGAGCCGCGCAAACGAGGCTCTGGCGCTAAAGGTGGTACGGGCCTCCCCTAAGGAGAGAACCGATGCAGTTCTTAAAACAGAGATCGTGACCTTTAAAGATCGTAGCGGCTCCCTTGTCGGAGGAGAGCCAGCCACGGTAGCTTTTACTATGACCGTATCAAGGATCTCAGATCAGGCCGAGTTATGGCGAGCTAACTATTTCTATCGACAGGAGGCGCTCTCAGATAATTGGTTAAAGATCGGTGAACGGTTCGGTTCCGATGGAACGGGCCCCGGCTGGCGCTCGGGACGGGAGCTCCTGGATCGTGGCATTTCAAGCGCAATAGAGGACTTTGCAACCCGCCGAGAGCAGCAGTTCTTAAGCGCGCCGGCTAGATAACTACCTTGTAATACAGGTGTTATTGCGGCTGTAGAGCTACGTAGATTAAACACTACAAAAAAGATTACCCCTAACGCTAAGGATCTCTAAGTGTTAGCATCTTAAACAAGGTTTCCAAATTTGGTTTGGATCAGTAGTTCGTAAGATCGTAAGAGTTTAGGTAACGGTTAATAGCGGTAAACATGGCAGCAATTCAAAAGAGAAGGATATCTTCTAGGGTTAAGAGTCAGAAGGCTGCCAGGGTATTGCCCAAGGGTGGAGCCCCAAGAGCGCCTCGCATATGGCTGCGCGACTCGGTGTCTTTGCTATTCCTTGCAGGTGGGCTTCTACTCCTACTTAGTATCCTCTCGTATGCGTACATCCTCATATCTGGAGCGGAGCTCCGTCCTCTGAACAACGTGATGGGACCGTCGGGGCACATCGTTGCAACCCTTCTGGTTGGAACGCTTGGTGTTGCAGCCGTACTACCTGTCATGGGGTTGGTGTGGTTGGCCTTTTTTCGTGCCCATAAGGTCTCAGATCGGCCACGTCTTTATACCCCAACGGTTGTGGTTGGAGCAGCGCTAATGCTGGTAGGTAGCACCGCAGGTCTGCTTGCCATGATAGGTGGAGAGCCCCTTGCGGGCACGTTAGGAACGCGGGTACTGAGATTTCTTTCGAGTAATATCGGTTCTGGTGGCACACTGGTTCTACTTCTTTTGATAGATGCTGTTAGTATAGCGATCGTCATCCAACGTTCGCTTGGCGACGTAGGTCACGGAATACGGCTGGGGGGACAGTGGATCTTAACGTTACTGTGTTGGCATGCACCGATTCTGCTTGCTCGCTTATGTCTAAGTGGCCTTGGCTATGGGTGGAGGTTCGCGCTAGTAGTCGCAGGTATTATTCCAGGGCTATTTGTATCACGATCTCCACAGCCGTTATCATCCGGTAATCTACTATCATCAGGTAATCTACCACGGCCACGGCTACGCAAGAACACGTTGTCATCGGAGTCCGATCTTGAGTCGCGCGATATTACAAGAGTAGCCGAGACAATAAGAGCAGCCGCTCCATACGAACGCATAGAGCCCCTAATAATTAAGCCTAAGCTGATGGAGTCCTCGCACTTGAGGACGCTGCGACCACAGCAAGAGAAGGTTGTAAAGCAGGATAAAGATGGACCACCGCAACCTGCGCCGAGGTTCAGTGAGTATGTTGCGCCCGAACTAAGTCTATTGACGCGCGAAGAGAATTTAAGTGTTGGCGAGGATGATGACGAGTTGCGCCAAAAAGCTGAGCAGATCGAGGGTAAACTGCGAGATTTTAATATCGCGGGCCGAGTTACACAGGTGCATCCTGGTCCGGTGATTACGCTCTTTGAGTTCGAACCGGCTGCTGGGGTTAAGGTAGGTAGGATCGCAGCGCTGCAGGATGACCTGGCGATGAGCCTTAAGGCCAGCAGCATTAGAATTATCGCACCGATTCCAAAGCGTGGTACGGTTGGGATTGAGGTTCCAAACAGAAACCGCGCAATCGTACGACTCAGGGACTGTCTTGAGAGTCCGGCCTTTGTGGAGGCTGATTCGATCTTGAGCGTTCCGCTTGGAAAGGATACCTACGGGGACGCAGTTGTTGTGGATATCGCTACCATGCCGCATCTCTTGATGGCGGGCGCAACCGGAACCGGTAAGTCCGTATGTATTAATGCACTGCTGGTGAGTTTGCTGTACCGCGCGCACCCGTCAGAGCTCGGTCTTATTCTGATCGATCCTAAGGTGCTAGAGCTAAGTGTTTATGACGGTATTCCACATCTCAGGGTCCCGGTAGTAACCGATCCAAGGCAGGCTAAGGCTGTACTCTCCTGGGCGGTAAAGGAGATGGATCGGCGCTATCGTTACATGCAACGTTTCGGCGTTCGTAACGTTGATGGCTACAATAGGCTTGTATCTGGTGAGGACGGCGTGGCGGATACTACAGCTGGAGTATCTCGAACCTCGGAGCAGCTAGAGCTGCCTGGACAGGAGCCGCTAACTAATCTCAGTGCTTCTGTGGGTGCAGAGGCGCGAGAAGATGGGGTTGATCCGATCCATTCGATCGCCCCAGAGCAACTCAAACCGTTGCCGAAGCTCGTTATTGTAATAGATGAATTAGCTGATCTGATGCTCACGGTCGGGCATGAAGTTGAGGAGCTTATTACACGCTTAGCCCAAAAAGCTCGAGCAGCAGGGATTCACCTGATCGTTGCGACGCAAAGGCCGTCGGTTGACGTTATTACCGGCCTAATTAAGGCGAACTTTCCGGCCAGAATCTCATTTCGTGTGGCAAGTCGTATCGATTCAAGAACCATCCTCGATTCGATGGGGTCAGAGAAGCTACTTGGTCGTGGAGATATGCTGTTTATGCTGCCTGGAGCAGTGCCTTTGAAGCGAGTTCATGGGGCCTTTGTTGATGATCACGAGGTACAGCGCGTTGTGGCGGCGCTTAAATCGCAGTGCGCGCCGCAATATGACGAGGCTATTATCGCTGCTTGTGACAAGGCCCTTGCTGAGGCAACTAATGGGGAGGGGGGTGCCACCGGAGGAGAGGGTGGAGTAGACGAGGACTTCGATTCTTTTTATGATAAGGCAGTTGAGCTTGTTCTAGAAAAGGGACAAGCATCGACCTCTATGATTCAGCGCACTTTTCGTATTGGATACAACCGGGCAGCTAGAATCATTGAGATGATGGAGCGCGAAGGGGTTGTTGGAAAGATGGACGGAGTAAGGCCACGCGAGATCCTTGCCCCACCGAATGTGCGCGCTGAGCCGTAATATCAAAAAAGGATAGTGGATAATGAGCAAGGACAATAAAGATAAGCCGGCCACACACTCCGAAGCTGAGGGCAGCAAGGGGCCAGGTGGATTGCTTGAAAAGATTAAAACTACCCTGGCAAATACGCCGGCCGAGCGCTGGGAGCAGGGTGGAGAGGATCTAGATCCATCAAAAAAGCACCAAAGGGCGCAGGAGTCCTGGGAGCAGCTGTATTGTACAGATACAAAAACTGGGGTGCTTGTACTAAGGTATTCAATCCCTGTTGTTAGTAACTTTTTTGCCGGTGGATACAGCTTTGTAGAGTCCGGTATCCCTCGTTACCTGATTGAATTACGACCACGGGGATGGACTCCCAGGATGATCATCGATCCACATTATCGTGGAGCAGGGGCGGCAGAAAGGTCACATCAGGTATTGGCAGATGGTGATGTTGCTAGGCAGCTTTATATCGAGGTGCATACCGCTATAAAGCAATATCGAGAAAGCCTCCGCCGTGATTTTAATGACTCGGTAGAGCGCTTGATTGCAGGCATTCGAGAGCAGGTCCAGATGACCGCTGCCGATGATTGGCAGGCCGTCGAGGGTGAAGACAAATATACTGGCTATCGTGCCGATATTAACGGTATGACGGTTACCGTTGGGTGTCTTATTAAAGCTCTCTCTGCTATGCACTCCATGAACTTTAGCAAGTACGGGCTTAGATGGGATTGTCGCGACTCAAATCTGTGCAAAGAGATCTTCGCTGTTGTAGATGAGTCGGTACGTCAGTCCTCGCTCGAGCAGCTTGGTAAAGTTTTGGATGATATGCTGTAGGGGTCTTAAGACCCGAGCTGAAGATCGACGAGCTTCGTATACTCGTTCTCAAGGTCTGTATATTGGCTTCTCATCGCTGAAAGGCGCTCATGGACAGATTGATAGTCTACTATAACGTCGCGCAGTTGAGCGCTGGCAGTAGTAAGTGCATTTGTTAGCTCCTGAAACACCGCACGCTGGTCTGGGCTCATAGGATTCTCAGCTACCATGGCATCAAGTGTCCGCAGAGTTTGGGCAAGCTTGTGTTCCAGCGCTACGGACTGCGTCGAAAAGTCCTGATAGTTAGTCATTACCTCAAGCAGCACCTTTTCATCTTCCTGCCGTGCTGTTTTGATCTCCTGCTGGGAGAGCTCGCGTTGGATAACGTTTTGCTGAGCCTTGGTTAGGCGGATCTCGGTCTCTTGAAGGTTGTCCTTCTGCTCTTTAAGCGCTGCGGTAAAGCGCTCTGTTTGAGTAGTAAGGGTCTGAATCTGCCCCTTTGAGGCAACTTGGTTAATATTACTAAGGAGGCCTATCATCTGATCTTCAAGTTTCTCAGACTCTGCCCGTAGATTGGCGATCGTTTCATCTGTAGCTCTACCGGCCAGCCTCTTGCTTAAGGTGAAGGCGGCAAATAGCGCTAGAGCAGCGAGGATAATGGATGCTACTACATAGAACTCTTGCATAGGATTAAACCGTGAGAAGCCTTATTGTTGTAAGGATAGCATGCCTCAGTCTAAAGAGAGGAGTCAAAATTTAATTACCCCTTTTTTCAAAGCGATTTTTAAAACAGAGCGTAGAATCGCCAAGGACCAGTTGAAACAGCGCGCCGCTTGAGGAGCAGGGGACGTTGGAGGAGGAAACCTTAAATGAACGGGTGTTACTTGCAATTATTTGGTTGGTAACGATGGGTAGCCATGCTCCAAAACGGGTGGACCCCGCCTCTGAGAGGGTAAAAGATGCTGTTGCGTTGAGCTTTATAGGTTGTTGATGTTGGTCTAGCGTCGCCGAGCCCTGTCCAATCATAGTGCCAAACTCAGAGCGCAGGGTAAGATCGTTAACGGTAAGGATGTCGTCCTTTGCGACCCCCTGTAAAGAGGCATCGACAGTATCTGTCGCACTCAGTTTGAGAATTGAGGTGTAGATATTATTGGGGATCGTAAAGCTCTTTAGCTCTAGGTTAAAGGTGCTGGTTGGGACCGCTTTGATTCCAATTGAGTCAGCTGAAATATGCCCCCCCAATATGCCCCCCCGGATTCCGAGCGCCCGTATCTCTGGATAGGCCGCAAGCTCTGCGAGATCTAGACCTGAGAACTGCAGATCAATTGATGGTTTCGAGAGAATCGAGCCAAGTGATCCGGAGATAGAACCACCGTAAGCATCAAAAGAGAAGCTCAGGGCGCGGGAGCCTAGGAGCGTCGACATAAGCGCTGGTCTTAGCCAGATATTCTCAATCGCAATGCGTACCGGCAACGCCTTGATAATTTCAGAACCACCTATCGGAACGAATGTTAATGCCTCAATGGAGTCTATGTGAACGCCGCTCCAGGAGCCACTTATGCCGCTCCATACCGGACGAAAGCGTGGGGAATAAGAGCTCTGCAGCGCATACTGCACAGCGAAGCTCAGGATCGTTGGCCACAGCATAATAACGAGTGCCAATAGAGCTAGCAGCGTACCGAGCAGATATATTCTTATTCGCTTCGTCATAATCCACTACTTGGAGAGCGCCTCAAAGCCACTCACCTCAAGTTGTACGGTAATGGTGTCGGCAGCCCCGCGCTTATCCAGTGTGATGGCTGAGAGTAGCATCGGCTGCGTGCCGGTTGTTAACTCCTTAAGGAACGCCGAGAGGTTCTCCATGCTCGTTGTTTGAAAATTTACTAGGAAGATCTTTGCCACATAGCGCTCTCCGAGCGTTGAGCCCTCGCGTGGGGTAACGTTGTACGGACCGGAGGCCTTGGCGGTGTCACGCAATAACTTTTCAATATATGAGAGGGGATCTGCAGATAGGTCAACCCCACTGTAAAACTTCTCAAGATCCTGCCTACGGGTTAACAACTTGGCGTAGCGCGTAAGCACTGCAGGTGTCACGTTGTAGGTCATTGAAAGATCTTCAAGTTGTTTCGATTGTCGCGCGAATGCCTCTCGTACCGGTGCAACCAGGAGAGGATAGAGCATCATGCTGGCTAGGGTGATAATGGCAACCGCCCCCATTGCCTTCTCACGGGGCGTTCGTTGTTGGATGAACGCAATTAATTCCTCCTTCATTTCATCCCCCTTATAACGCCAATGTGGCTTCGATAGTGAAATTAAACTTCGTGCCGCTTGGACTCGTTCTTGGTGGCTCAACCCTACTGAAAAAATCCTTACTTACCTTGAGCGCCTTAGAAACCGACTCACTTGCACTGATCGATGGTACGTTACCGGTTATAGTGACCCGAGTTCCGTTTACCTTAATAGAGGTCAGGACAACTCCGGCGCCCTCGGGGAAGAGCTTCATGATCTCTAGCAGGGCGTCTAGCGGAGATACCTTGGCAGGAGAGCTGAGCACTCCGAGCTCATCGGAGAGCTTCTTTTCAGCCGTGGCCAACGCCATGCGCAGATCCTCATCCGAGCTCTCAAAGTTAGGCAGAACCATTTTAATCTGCTCAAGCAGCGCGTCCTTAGTGCGGGTGATAGTGTAGGCTCTAATCCCGTAGATGCTAGCTATTCCAATTAGGAGCGCCAGTGTAGCCGTTATCATGTATCTACGCGCACCAAGTAAGGCTCTTAGGAACTCACCAAAACGGGGAGTAAAGGAGAATTCGCGGGTCCTAAAGTTTGAGAGTGGTGAGAGGGTCGTTTCATCCTTAGCAAAGATGGCTCCGAGAGCAGCGATACTGACCTGTGGATCACTTGTTTTGAGCACATCTCTAAACTGCACACCCTCAAGTGGGCGTCCGAATAGCTGTTGTAGGTTAGATCCCTTAACGTCTCGGCCGAGTAAGTAGACGCTCTCAATGCGTGTGCCGTAGCGACGTTCTGTCGAGGCGATCATCAGTTTAAGAGCCGTAAAGATATGCTTGATGTCATCTTCACGGCGACCCTCTAGCTGTGCCGGAATAATATTGGACGCCAGCAGGGCACGCTCGACCCGCACCTCGCCGTTAATAAAGATAGCCATTGAGTATTCCTCTCCGCGATTGAAGATTACAGCGGAGTTAGCCTTAAAGAAATCCTTGCCGAGGTGATACACGGCCGCTATCGCGCTTGAAGGAACGGTTAGGATATTGGGCTCAAGCCCAGAAGCTTTGCATAGCTCCAGTAAATTTCGCACGAAGCTGCGTGGAATAACCCCGACATGAACATCGAATGGCGCTGTTTTCCCCTCCTCCTCCGCACCTGTAATACCGGTGCCAGCTTCAAAGATCCCGACGGTTGAATATTGAACGAGGAATTCATTGATTTCGAAGGGCAAAACATCCTGGACCTCAAGGTCAACGATTTTCCCTAGGTTCTTGGCGTCCCCAAATGGCAGGTTAAGATTGAGCGCAATATGATCGTGGGCTGGAATAATGACCGTTGAGGCCGTCCATTCTTGCCGAAGGGACCCGAGCGCTTCGCGTAGAGCTGTAACGGCCTCAAGTACCGCACTGCGGAGCTGCTCCTCCTTGGATGTGTCCTGAGTATCGGTGGGCAACTCCCCTGGAAGTTGGTCGTCGTTCTTTTTTTGTAGAAATGGGCGCAGATCGCTGTTGCAGAGTAGCTTTCTATCGTTGAGTAGAGGAAGTGCCGCAGTGGTGCGTTCCAAGACCTCAACGTGCTCGCCGTTAACGCAAGACACTGTGATTTCACACGGCTGAGAGCTTAGATCGACACCCAAGATATACTGCATATATCCGAGATCATTACTGGATACTCCATGACTGGGCAAGGGGAGTTCGGTGTTCGTAGACTAAATAGTGGCAGCCAAAGGGTCTAAATACCCTACCGCTGTCCTCCAAAGATCGAGCGCCAGAAGCTCTGGTCCCGCCTATTATTAGAGGGGTCATAGCGTTGTGGTAGCTGCTGCACCTCCCCCAACTCTGCTGGGTGCATGGGACAATCATGGCTGGGCTCCGTCCCGTGTACAAAGACCTCGGTGGTGCGCGCACTATCAGGGCAATTTTCAGTTATCTTACCACCCGAGGATCGGTCGATCTCAACAAAGCTGACCCCTGCTGGAGCGACAAAGGGGGCCGTTGGAAGGTAGTTTGAGCTGCACTCCATAAAATCACCCCAGATCGGGGCCGCAGCACTCCCTCCAGTAAGATTAATGGGGGAGTTATCATCAAATCCGCTCCAGACCCCAACAACCAGGTTAGGCGTAAAGCCAACGAACCAGGCATCTCGGGCGTCGTTTGAGGTGCCTGTCTTTCCAGCCGCCTCTCTCGTAAAGCCAGCGGCGCGAGCGGCTGTGCCAGTTCCACGGCTCAGAACACCCTGCAGGATGTTAGTCAGAACGTAGGTCGCGTTGTCATCTGCAACCCGCTCTTCGAGCAGCTCTGAGGTCATAAGACGCTCTCCGTCGTTATCGAGCGCCGTTATAAAGAGCCTGGGTTGAATATAGATACCGGAGTTGGCGAGTGCTCCGTAGGCAGAGGTAAGTCGGAGTAGGGTGGTATCGAGTGCGCCGAGCGCGAGTGATGGCACCTCCTGTACATTATCTGACAGCTTAAACGCTGATAGGGTGCGGCGCAGCGCGGGTAGCCCGATCCGTTCCGCTATGTAGATCGCCGGCATGTTGAGGGACTTTTCAAGGGCGTAGCGCAGTGTGACATCTCCGCGGAACTCGTGGTCGTAGTTTTCCGGATTCCAGGTCGCTTGGTGCTTGAGCTTTACCTCAATCGGTTGATCCTCAAGGATGCTGATTGGAGAGGCGATCTTATAGGAGTTTAGTGTACCGTCGAGTGCTGTAAGGTAGAGGAACGGTTTAATAGTAGAGCCTACCTGCCGCACAGCCTGATTGACCCTGTTAAACTGACTCTCTCCGAAGTTTCGACCACCGACCCAAGCTTTAACGAGACCTGAGTACGGTTCAATTGCAACCAGGGCAGCTTCTATTGGGCGCTCCTTATTGCGTAGCTTTGGATGAGCGCTCTCAAGACGCTCTACTCCACGTGCGATCGCCTGCTCGGCACAACGTTGCATTCCGAGGTCCATGCCGGTGTAGACCGCAAGCCCTGCACTAGGAGCGGATTCTAGATCGATCGTTTGCGCGAGCTCTAATTCTAAAGCCGAGGAGTAAAAGGGAGCGATGCGGCGGTGCTCCTGATGTTCGATAACTTTGATCGGGCGCTTTTTTGCAGACGCATACTCTGAATCTGAAAGCGCACCAAGCTGATTCATCTTACCAAGCACGACGTCACGACGCTCCACGGCGCGTTCAGGATGCTTACGTGGATTGAAATATGAGGGAGCCTTGATAATGCCCGCTAAGGTTGCGGCTTCATCAGGGGTAAGGTCTCCTATCTTTTTCCCGAAAAGGGTGTTCGCAGCCTCGGGCATGCCGTGGATGGCAACCGCGCCCTCCTGTCCGAGATAGACCTCATTTAGATAAAGCTCAAGTAGTTGGTCTTTGCTTAGGTGTCGTTCAAGGCTAAAGGCGGTAGGAACCTCAAGTAGCTTTCTAGTCAAGGTTCTCTTTGGTGAGAGGAAGAGGTTCTTCGCTAACTGTTGGGTGATGGTGCTGCCGCCCTGAACGAGCCGTGCTGCAAGGATATTGGTGACCAGAGCGCGGGTAATGCTGATCAGATCAATACCCATGTGATCATAGAAACGCTCATCCTCTATAGAGATGACGGCTTGTTGAACTAGCTTAGGTATTTGAGCGAGGGGGGTAAAGGTACTCGCCCGCACATCGGGGGCGTTAAAGTACGAGATTACCTGTGGTTCGAGCTGCGCACGTTCATTCGTGGGGGCATCAAGCGCTAGAGAGACCTTGCGTGCCTGAATCGTAGCCCCTATTGAGTTACGGTACGAGCGGATCATAACGCTAAGTGTTGTGGGAGAGATCGAGAATTCACCGGCGCGCGCCGGGGAGCCCTGCACCTCTGAGTAGCGTCTGTCGTTAAGCACTGCGCGTAGCCGAGCAACTTGCGAGGCGCCGTTATCATCCATGCGAGCTACAAGCCCCCCTAGATCAAGGGGCGCAGAGTACACAACCGGCAAGCTGGAGCCGTGTAACGAATCGAGGCGGGCGCGGACCTTGCGGTCGATAACGTAAAACAGTCCGTAACTACATAAGCCGGCAATCACTAGGCTGATAAGAGCGCCGCGTAGCAGTAGGCGCTTGCGAGGAGCGCTGGGCTTAGTCGAGGATCGAGCTCTGCGGGCCTTAGAGGGGCGGCGGGTTTTTGGTTTGTTTGTCTTCTTCTTTGCTGGCATAGCTACTAAAGGGTATTAATTGCAGAAAGGTAAGCGAATTGGAGCGAGACACGACACCTTGGGAGTGATATTAAGTTCATGGGCAAAGCACTTTGAGATCGACACATGATAAGCAGATTAAACGGTGAAGTAATTGAGGTTAATGGTGATTCCATAGTAATCGACGTTGCAGGGGTCGGGTATGAGGTGGCCTGCACCTCGCTAACCCTATCTCGCATAACGATCGGCTCCCGGACCGTTATCAGTATTTACACCGATGTCCGAGAGGACGCCATTCGGCTTTTTGGGTTCGATACTCAAGCTGAGCGTCAGATGTTCCTGCTCCTTAACCGCGTATCCGGCATTGGCCCGCGATCCTCCTTAGACGTGCTTTCTAACGTGGCTATTCGAGATTTATTGCGAGCAATCGGTTCCGGAGATGTACGCGCACTTATGGCTATTAAGGGGGTAGGGAAGAAGAAGGCCGAGCGCATCGTAGTTGAGCTTAGAGACCTGGTGGCGAATATGGCGGGCGAGCGCTCCTCTGCACTAAGGGCCATGGTAAGCGTTGAGGGTAACGCAGAGGCGACTATTCCGAGTATCTCAGGAGATGCTGTCGCGGCACTTGAGGTGCTTGGGTTTGCTCGCAGGGACGCCGAGGCTGCGGTTTCTCAGGCTAGCCGGAGCTCTCAGGACTTAACTGTAGTTGGGGATCTGGTACGGGAGGCACTGCGCCATGTTTAGAGCGCCATGTTTAGCGCGGCATGTTTATAGCGCCCTGTTAGTTAGCGTAACCTGCTAAAATACAAGCATAAAAACCTTTTGAATAGGTTAAACTAGGCTCTCGCAAGCCATCCTCAAAGTGTACTATCATATATAGTCATATTTAGAGATAAGGGAGCTGCATGTCGGTCACCGTAAAAAGAGGGGATGAGGGGGATGACTTTGACGATAGCGTTGAGATCTGGGGTGCTCCCGCAGACTCAAGCAGCGTGGAGGGGCCGCTAGCGCGTTCACGCGATGAGTCTCTAGCGCGTTCACGCGACGAGTCCCTGGCGCGTTCACGCGCAGATGACGACGAGCTCCTGGTTACTTCGCTACGCCCGAGCCGTTTCGATGAATACATAGGTCAGGAGCACGTACGGAATAATCTTCAGATCTCCTGCAACGCTTCTAAGCGCAGAGGTGAGGCGCTCGATCACGTTCTTCTGCATGGGCCACCTGGGCTCGGTAAGACCTCCCTTGCTAGGATCCTTGCTGGAGAGCTTGGGGTGGGATTCAAGAGCACCTCGGGACCGGCGATAGAGCGACCGGGCGATTTGGCTGCGATCCTTACGTCGCTTGGCGAGCGCGATGTATTCTTTATCGACGAGATCCACCGACTTTCACGTGTTATTGAGGAGGTGCTTTATCCTGCGATGGAGGACTTTGAGCTCGATATCGTAATCGGACAGGGCCCAGCGGCACGCTCAATCAAGATCCCCTTAAAGCCATTTACCTTAGTCGGCGCAACGACCCGCTCTGGAATGCTGACCTCACCGCTGCGAGATCGTTTCGGGATAGTTCATCGGCTTGATCTTTATTCTGTTGGAGAGCTAAGTCAGATCGTATCCCGCTCGGCTGGAATATTGGAGATCGAATGTGATACAGAGGCTACCCTAGAGATAGCTGCGCGTGCCCGTGGAACTCCGAGAGTTGCAAATCGACTCCTTAAACGGGTGCGAGACTACGCGCAGGAGTGTGCTGAAGGGGTAGTTACTAAGCAGGTTGCTGAGCAGGCGCTCGGCTTGCTTGAGATCGACTCAGTTGGCCTTGATCGCACCGATCGAGCGCTACTCTCGATAATCATAGATAAATTTGCGGGTGGCCCTGTTGGCATTGATACGATCGCTGCGGCTATGGGCGAGGATAGCGAGACCATAGAGGATGTATTCGAGCCGTATCTGTTGCAAGAGGGCTTTCTTGCTCGAACAAAGCGTGGACGAGAAGCGACCGACCGAGCCTATAGGCATCTCGGTAAGGAGCTGCCGCAGCGCGTTAATCAAGGGTCTCTGTTTAGTGGTAATGCTAGTGGTGATTTTAGCAAGGATTAGTCTGTGAGGTTGTTTCTCGGTATTGTAATCGGGGTATTTAGCCTCTCAACGTCATTTCTTTCAGTGAGCTGGAGCTCATGGGAAAAGGAGAGCGTTACTATACGTGCGTCCGGTCTTGAGGGGGCGGTCGTTGAGTGTCTCAATTCAGCTATGCAGGCGCATGTAAGATTTGAAGCCCAGTTGTGCCGTCGTCGTGTGGGATGGATTGATCGATGCGAGGCAGCGCGCTCTGAGTTGCATACCATAAAGTACGATGGAATTACGGAGAGCTATAGGGTTGTCTCTGATCGCTTTGGCGATAGCCTTGATGCTATGGCTGTTGGTATTCCGGCTCGCGCTGAGGCGATCAGGGCGGAGCTTTCTTTTGAGAACCTCTCGCTGCGCTTCCTTGGGCGAGAGCAGGAGGAGCTGATTAAGCACCCTGCTGCCTACATCTCAGCTAGAACAATATTTCGTTGCAAGGGCGGCTCAAACCGAACCCTTGCGCATCTTTCCCAGTTTTTAACCCTTGGCCTAGTGAACGTGGTTGAATCAACATCTGAGTGGTTTGAGTTCTCTCTTCATCCTGGTAAAGAGGGCGTACAGATTAAAGCGCAGGAATCAACGCCATGAGGTCTTTGACTACGCTCGTGTATAAGTTGCGCTGGGCGCTTCTGGTGAGTGCGGTCTTGCTGGCCTTGCTAGCGGTTTCAAAGATTATCGATTGGAGATCTGAAGAGGATTCCTTTGCAAGTAACATCCTCGTTTTCTTCTTAGTAAACCTCAACATCATGGCGCTGCTTGTCCTGATAGTGATGGTTGGGCGTAACGTCGTAAAGCTTATTTTTGAGCGACGCCGGGGTATCCTTGGAGCCAAGTTGCGCTCGCGGCTGATGGGTGCCTTTGTATTGATAGCGTGTATTCCGATGGTGCTCTCCTTTATCGTTGCGAGTGGTCTGATTAATGAAGCGATGGAGGGCTGGTTCAGCACTCAGATCGAATCTGCTGTGACGAGCTCTATGACCATAGCTCGTCAATATGTAAGTGGCGTAAAGGTTTCGGTTAAGGCGGCGGCCGAGCGGGTAAAGATCGATCTTGTTAATCGTGCTACCAATGCAGACTCTCTGTCTGGGTTGCGGGGTCATCTTGAAAACCTGCGCAACCTCAATGACCTATACGCCATCAAGATCTTATCAAAGAGCGGCGAGTCTCTACTCGAATCTGTGCATCCAGCTGCCGCAGTTGAATCATTTGCCGAACCCCCGCTTGATCAAGAGGCGTTGCGTAATGCGGCTAGGGGTGAGGATTCTCTGCGCATTGAAGAGCTGGGAGCGAGTCAGTTTGTCCGTTACTATACACAGCTACGAAGCCATATCATGGTGATCTCGTTCCGTATGGATCCTGATATCGTGCATGCGCAGGGGGTTGTGAACGATTCCTTTAATGAGTACGAGCAACTCAAGTCCTTCAAGCACCCCCTAAAATCAAACTTCTTTCTGACCCTTGGATTGTTCAATCTGACGACCCTTTTCGGTGCGATCTGGGTTGCGTTCTTTGTATCAAAGCAGATCACTGGACCGATTCAACGATTGGCGGAGGGAACGAGGAGCGTAGCGCGAGGAAACTACGATTTTGAGCTTAAGCCAACGCGTGATGATGAGATTGGATTTCTGGTTAATTCATTTAATCAGATGTTGCGAGATCTAAGATCTTCGCGTGACGAGGCCGAGCACCGCGGCGTGCTAATTGAAACGATCCTTGCAAATCTAGCGGTAGGAGTAGTCGCGCTAGATAATCAGAAACGGGTAACGACGGTTAATAGCGCAGCAGGAGCCCTTTTGCAGGTCGATCATATAAATTTCGTACCTGGAGCACCCCTATCGGAGCTACTGCGACCACAGGATCTGGCAAATATAGCACCTTTACTTAAAGCGTTGGCGCCTGATAATGGCAAGAGCTCAACCTCGATTGCAGAGGTTGAAACCCGCATTGAGAGTGGGGGTAGAGAGCTTATAGTCGTGGCTACAGCGGGTCGAATAATATCGGGAGAGGGCGCTCACTTGGGCTATGTTCTGTTGCTTGATGATGTAACTGAGCTGTCAAGGTCGCAGCATCTTGCGGCATGGCGTGACGTGGCGCGCCGTATCGCGCATGAGATTAAGAATCCACTCACCCCGCTCCAACTCTCCGCACAGCGACTTGAGAAGCTGATGAAGGGCAGTGAGCACGCAAGCTCTGTTGAGGAGTCCACGCGCTCAATCGTTGAGCATGTAGAGATTATTAAGCGCCTGGCCAATGAATTTTCAGAGTATGGACGAATGCCAACGGCGCAATTCATTCCAACTGATCTGACAACATTACTAACTAATACCGTCCAAAGTTTTACAGCAGAGCATCAGGATCTGACCTTTGGTTTGACAGTTGAGGAGAAGATTCCCGAGATGCTACTAGATCCGGAGCAGATTCGTGGGGTATTTAGAAATATCCTTAATAATGCGGTCGCTGCGATCCGTTCCTATAATGTTAGTAAAAGTGGAGAGGTGCTTGCAAAGCTTAATTTCGACCGCAAGACTATGCGTGCCGTGATTGAGTTTGCAGATAACGGCCCCGGTGTGCCGGCCTCGGATAAGAACAGGATCTTTGAGCCCTATTTTACCACTAAGAAGGGGGGTACAGGCCTTGGACTTGCAATTGTAAGCACCGTTATCTCAGATCATCAGGGAGAGGTGCGTGTGTTTGATAAACAGCCGCACGGTACGCGCATCGTTATAACCCTGCCGCAGTATCCGCAACACACGACTATCCGCAAGATAACGGGGATTTCACACGAGGTGTAGGCGCGCAAGCACTTAAGAGTCCAGCGCTTTTTCAGAATCTTTTTTTTCTATTTGGAGCTGATAGCAGTGCTAAGCT
This sequence comes from Pseudomonadota bacterium, assembly GCA_026390555.1. Lineage (NCBI taxonomy): Bacteria > Pseudomonadati > Pseudomonadota > Pseudomonadota bacterium. Next base: position 8,191 of record JAPLFS010000074.1, on the reverse strand, counting down.
ATACTTGGTGGATAGGGATTGAATGCCACATTCACCGTTTCGGCCGCCTAATGGACCGTTACCTGTTGTTCTATCCGTAACTTGAGTAGTTCCTGAAACTCGTACCTGCTTTGCGCTCGCGCAGTAAGTTTTTATGCGGATCTCGTTAAGCAGCAGGTAATTACACGCTCTTTATATCTTGGCGTGACAAGAACTAGATCTGACCTCTCGATTGAGTAATTGATCGTTACGGTTCGTCATATGCTGCTTGGTGACGCAAAATGATTCCTACCCAAACGTTAAGCCGTTTTATCCACTCAAAGAGAGGTCTCTATCCAGATAGTACTGGGGAGCTCTCAGACCTGCTTGTCTCGATCTCGCTTGGAGTAAAGCTAATTAGCCAGATGGTGGCTACGGCTGGCTTCAAAGGGTTGCACGGGTATACAGGTAAGATTAATTCGCACGGCGAGGAGACCCGGCTGCTTGATCAAGAGGCAGATGAGGTGTTGGTTGAACTGCTCGGATCCTCGCGCCACTTTGGGCTTCTTGTTTCAGAGGAGCGCGACACCGTTATCACGACACAGGCCTCGCACGATGAGGGGAAGTACGTTATTGCGTTTGATCCGATCGATGGCTCTTCGAATATCGGGTCGAACATTCCGACAGGAACGATCTTCTGTATCTTTAAAAAGAAGGATCTTTCCAGGCCCGCCTGCCACGACGATTTCTGTCAACCGGGAAGCCAGATCGTTGCGGCTGGTTATTCTGTATATGGAGCAAAGACCTCCTTTGTATATTCAACCGGTTCGGGGGTACATGGATTTACCTTAGACCCAGCGATCGGAGAGTTCGTTCTAACTGAGGAAGATATTAAGATTCCGAAACGGGGCGCGATCTATAGCGTTAATGAGGGCAACACCTATCTGTGGAGTCATGAGGTCAGGCAGTTCGTAGAGGAGATTAAACGATCAAATCAGGGATCTAAGACGCCATACTCCGGTCGCTATGTAGGCTCGCTTGTGGCGGACTTCGATCGCACCCTGCGCAAGGGTGGCATCTTTCTTTATCCGGTCGATGAGAAGCGCCCAAAGGGGCGGCTAAGATTACTCTACGAGTGTATGCCGCTCGCCTTTATTATGGAGCAAGCGGGGGGTGTGGCGATCGACGGGCCGCAGGAGATCTTAAGCATCACTCCGGGGGGTATTCATGATCGCTGTGCCTTTATCGCGGGGAGTGAGTATGAGCTCTCTTGGTATCGCCGTACGGTGCATGGGGATGGATCTCTCTAAATATCACATTATTTCCCGAGCATAATCTTGTCGCTGGTTAACTTAACGTCTCCTAATCGGGGACGCTCATCTTATTGGTAAATAGTTACAAGAAAGCTCTCGATTACCCCATTATCTCAGCAGCTTGCCACGCATGCTCAGTGTCCGCGTTCCTTTGCTATAAATCCGCATATCTCTGCTAAGCGCATAATATTATGGCGCAATTTCTCCTTTAAGCGCTGAGCTATCAAGGTCTAAGGTTTTTATGCCGATTTAGTTAATGGGGAATCTCATGAAGCAATGAAATACTTTGCTATGAAATTGCTACTAAAATTATTCAGCATACTGCTGCTAGTGTTAAGCTGGCAGCTGGTGCTCATTGCTGACGGCATGCCGGGGTCTGATGGGCGTGTGCCTGCGCTGACGGTTGCGGTAAAGAAGAACAAATTTTCGGTCTCCTCGGTGGCTTTTTCCAAGGGTGGCATGATCCCCATCCTAAACTCCTGCTCGACCAACGGGCAGAAGGGGACCGGCGAGGGGCTCTCACCCCCACTTAGCTGGAAAGCTATTCCCATAGGCACTACTCATGTTGCCATTCTCGCCCATAATGTGACCACTGACATGGTGCATTGGTTTGTGGTCGCCAGTAAACGGAGTCGGTACTTCAAGAAAGGCTTTCCTCAGGGCCTCCCCAAGGGTGCTCCCATGAACAGCGCCTCTTTTTATCAAAAGCTTAACGACCTGGGGGTCACGGGCTACAGTGGTCTCTGCCCGATGCTAGGAGAAATTCACCAACTCCGTTTTGAAGCGTACGCGATAAAAGGAGCCAGGATGGGCGGCTATCCCGAGACCGCTAAGGCTATTCGTAAATCAATACGGCAAAAGATCTTAGCCAAGGCGTCGTACGATGGGTATTTCCTCGGGGTCGAGGACTCGATCCAGCCGCCAACCCCAACCGACACACCAACTAACACTCTAACCGCTACTCCAACTCAAACAATAACACCAACTTCAACTCACACACCAACAATAACACCAACAAGCACTCCTACTGATACTTCTACGATAACACCCACGACGACTCCAACGAATACATCAACCAACACCCCAACCAGTACTCCGACCTATACGCCAGCTCTTACCCCAACTCACACACCAACAATAACGCCAACTAACACCTCAACCGCTACTCCAACTCAAACACCTACAAGCACCCTGACCAATACACCTATAAGCACCCCTACTGATACTCCAACGATAACACCTACGACGACTCCAACGAATACATTAACCAACACACCAACCAATACTTCGACTAATACGCCAACTATTACCTCAACTCACACATCAACAATAACACCAACAAGCACTCCTACTGATACTTCTACGATAACACCCACGACGACTCCAACGAATACATTAACCAACACACCAACCAGTACTCCGACCGATACGCCAACTATTACCCCAACTCACACACCAACAATAACGCCAACTGATACGCCGACCAATACTCCAACTAACACACCTACTAATACTCCAACAGATACACCAACAGACACACCTACCAACACACCAACAGATACTCCAATCAACACACCAACTAATACTCCAACAGACACGCCAACAGATACACCAACAGATACCCCAACTAATACTCCAACCAACACACCGACCGATACGCCAACTAACACCCCAACCAACACGCCAACAGACACGCCAACTGACACACCAACAGATACCCCAACTAATACTCCAACCAATACGCCAACAGACACTCCAACTAATACGCCAACAAACACACCAACTAATACGCCAATAAACACACCTACCAATACGCCAACAGATACACCAACTGACACACCAACTAATACTCCAACCGATACACCAACAGATACTCCAACTAACACCCCAACCAATACTCCAACAAATACACCAACTAACACTCCGACCAACACTCCAACTAATACGCCTACTAATACACCAACCGAGACACCTACCAACACACCAACCAGTACTTCGACCAATACGCCAACTATTACCCCAACTCATACACCAACAGTTACGCCAACAAGCACCCCTACTAATACTCCAACGAGAACACCTACGACGACTCCAACTAATACACCAACCGCTACACCTACCAATACGCCAACTAACACACCAACTCGAACTCCAACTAATACACCTACAAATACTCCAACTAATACCCCAACTCAGACTCCAACTAACACACCTACTGCAACCCCAACCTCAACTAATACACCAACCGCTACACCTACCAATACGCCAACTATTACCCCAACTCACACACCAACAGTTACGCCAACAAGCACCCCTACTAATACTCCAACGAGAACACCTACGATAACTCCAACGAGTACCTCAACCAACACTCCGACTAATACTCCAACTATTACCCCAACTCTCACACCAACTAACACGCCTACCACTACTCCAACTAGAACCCCAACTTCAACTAATACGCCAACTCCAACCCCAACGTACACATTTACGCCATCACCGACCTACACGCCCAGCTCTTACTATTTAACGGTTAATGTGGGTGCGGGCGGAACAGTAAACTATGGTAGCGGCTCCTATGCCACAGGAAGCACCATAACCATGAGCGCTTCACCATCCTTCGGGTACTCATTCAACGGATGGTCCGGGGAGTGCAGCGGAGTAGGAACCTGCACCGTTACCATGAGCCAGAGCAGAAGCGTCACGGCATCGTTTACGGGCTGGTACTTCACAGGTATTACTGCAGTCAATCCGGCCTCGGGGACCTCCTATATCTATGGAGGAATGGGGCCCTCAGGCAGCTACTCCTTTTACCCGTATTCAGGCTGGACAGGCGACATCTATGTGGGACACTGTCACTTTGACGGCGATGGCCTCGCAGACATCGTTACTGGCGCGGGCCCCGGTGGAGGCCCGCACGTGATTGTCTACAGTGCTGGTGCTGGTGGTTCTATAGTTACGAGAAAAAGCTTCTACGCAACAGATCCGTCTTATACTGGTGGAGTACAGGTAATCACCTGTTACGGAAATCAATGCCTGCGGGTGCGGTTTGGTAATGGTGTTGAGGCAGATGTCTGCCCATAGAATGATCGCAACTATTTACCACAGTGTAAGACGGATCTGTGGTTACGAGGATTAGATCTTGTTATCGGTCCCAAAGAAACACCCTTCTTGACGTTCCCTGATCGGGGGTGCGGGTCTCGGAGGCATCTATTTGGATCACGCGTGAATAGGATGGGTGCCACCAGCAAATGAACCCACACTTATCGGTGAGGAACAGTTTTTAAGGGTTAACCGGTATCGGAGCGGGAGCAGGTAACGGGAAGCGGTTCACGTTCCCGCGCAGGGGTTTTCCATCTAATGTACCCACAATTATCGGTGAGGAGCCGTTTATACTGGTGTGAATAGTTACAAGATAGCCGAACTTTGATAACTATAATAATCTCGTAACTGGTCACCGTAGTTTAATGTCGCGATTTAAGAGATCCGTTTTCTATGCAACTAGGTAGTTACCCATTCCCACGGAGAGCATTATGTGGCGCGGTGCTGCTCTATTCGATCCTGCAGATTACGTTTCTCGGGTTGGCGGCGATTGGTGGCAGCACAGAGGCGCGCGAGGCGCAGGTCGTTGAGACGATCCTACGAGAAGGGGAGTGGATACTGCCCCTTAGAAACGGAATCATTCCATCAAAGCCTCCGCTCTTTCACTGGGTTGCAGCGCTGCTCAGTATCTTGCTTGGCGGAGTAAGTGAGTTTAGCGTGCGGCTGCCCTCACATCTTTTTGCTGTGGGTGTGCTCGTCTGTTGCGCGCTGAGCGCCTATCGCCTTGCATGCTTAAGTCGTACGGCAGAGAGTGAGGTGCACTGTAAGCGGGTCGCACTGCTAGCAGCGGCGATACTCTCCCTGACCTATGGATTTCATCAACTGGCTAACCAGGCCATGGTTGATATGAGTTTTTCGTTCTGTGTCTGGGGAGCCATAGCGTCGTTACTGTGGAGTAATTCCAGGGATTGGGCCGCTGACTACGGAATTACCTGGCAAAATCGGGCCCTCTTTTGGGTCTTTTGTGCGGGGGGTGTTCTGGCTAGGGGGCCGCTCGGTATAGCGCTTCCGATCCTATTGGTCGGTGCAGTTGGTTTAAGGTTAACAGGGTGGCGAGTTGTTATTAGGGAGCTCTTGCGTCCAAGCCTTGGCTGGCTAGCATTCCTCGCACCGATCGCCTGGTACAGCGCCGCCTGCATGCGCGGTGGAGAGGGTTTTATTGAGAGGCAGCTTCTCTTTGAAAATGTGCAGCGCTTTATCGGAGGATCTCGGGTAAATACAAAGGGCTGGTTTTTCTATATTCCATCCCTATTAAGAACTACCTTTCCATGGGGAGCTCTGATGGTGTTGGGATTGTTTGCAGTTCAGCGGCGATTTAAGACCGTATCATATCCTTATACGGCTGCCAGATTTGCTACGGCTCCTTTCGTAGCGCTTTTAGCAGGGGTGATATTTTTCTCGCTCTCCTCAGGTAAACGCCATTCGTACATGCTGCCACTGCTACCCCTAGTAGCTATTCAGGTTGCACTTATTTTTTCGCAGTCTATGGAGCGGAGTGGCGCACGCCTGCCGCAACTGATTTGGAGCGGGGCGCGCCAGGCTGAGAGGGGGCTGATAGTAACAGTTCTCTTACTACTTATCGCAACCTGCGGCGCTTGGTACGGCGACTGGAGCTCGCATCCACTGGAGGATCTACTAAAATTCGAAGTTAAGAGCAGCGTCATGCGCCTTGCTGTAGTTATGACACTGGCAGCCACGAGCGCAGTTGTGCTTAGAAATAAAGCTCCACAGATGCGCTACGCTAGCGTTTGGATCTTGATGACGGTGATTCTCACTACGACTATCTCCTTTGGCTCCGTTGTAAAATCAAAGCTTAAGGGCTTTGAATCTATGGGGGAGAAAATTCGCCTTCTTGCTAATGAGCAGCAAACGATCTCCTTTATAAAGGACCAATATGATGAGTACTTTGATCCGATTCTGTTCTATCTGCACAAGCCGGTGACTATCCTTTCCGCCGCTACCGGTCTAGCTGCATGTGATCCAAGCGTAGTGTACGTTGCTAGGCGTGAGTGGTTCATTAACTTTATGCCGCACTTGCCGGGTGTGATAAGGGAGCTGGCGAGCTTGCAGGAGACCATGCATGCACTTAATCGTGATGGAGTTATGGAGGTGGTGGTATTTACCTGCAACGCCGCGGCACTTCAGAATGGGGTGATTGGAGCCGAGTGGCAGGAAGCGTCGTTGCGGCCCATATAATATAATATAGGGTGATTATAGACAGTTAAGATCTCTTAGGTAACGGGAGCAGAGGAAGGGGCCATAATAGCTAGGACACACAGTAGAAATATCTGATATAATTAGCTGCTATAGTAGTTTGACCCTATAAAATATATGAGCCTCTGGCAAAATTTGCAAAAATTTATTTCATTTGGCAACTCAGCCGAGCAGAAAGGCCAGCAGGGCGAGGTAAGGGGGAGCTGGCTGGATCAACTGAGCTTTGCGCCACGTACCGCGAGTGAGTTTCCAGTAGCTGTATTTAAATATATAGAAGCTTCGATTAACAGCCAGGGGCTCCAGAAAGGAGCGCAGGTGCGGGTGCACGGCAGGATAGATCCTGAGCTGCCACTTAGTCGTGGATACAGGATTGAAATTTTGCCAGATATTTCTGGTGTAAATATAAAAAACGCAATCGTCTCATATAATCCTGAAATTGCGGAGCAATTTAGAGTTCTTTATAAAAACGGTGCGGGCTTAAATATAGCACAGCCAATTTATCAACTCCGTTCTGAGATTGCGGTGGCACTGGTCGCGAAACTGCCGGTATATCAGGCTAAAAACGATAGTTGGAAGATGCATCGGGATCATGGTGGAATGCTGCTACCTGCAGAGATGCGGCGATATATAGACAAACTTTGTTGTGCTATCCCAAACTATTCCGCAGATGGGCTTAGCCCTTATAGCTCGAAGGTATGCATGCAAACATATCTAAACGCGATGCTAAGTACCACTGGATATAGGGATATATCTCAGGAGGATCGTGATGATTTTGAGAGAAAATTTGCAACGACTAGTGAGGATTTTCGTTTGGCCTTTGGTGCTGTAGAGCTAGAGAGATTTAACGCAAGACTAGGCTATGATGCCGAAAGCGGTCGCTACCCAGAGCCTGAAACATTTGGGCCTATCTTAAACTACCTATATGAGTTCCATAATATAAACGGGTATGAGCAAATCACGGAGGGAGATAGAATTGCAGGGCTACTAGAGCGTTCGAACGCTATTTCGCCTGTAACGGAGTTTAATAGTGGTATAGATATCTCAATAATGCAGGGTGAATACAGGAGTATATCCGATGTCCCGACGACCCTTAGGGTCTCTTATCTTCGCGATAATGAGGGGCTGGTAACTAATCAACGTAACGTCGTTGTTAAGTTGGGTGGTTTTGATAGTGGGGCCAGGGGCACTGTCTCTTTTCAGCGCGAACTTAACGTAGTCTTTAGACCTGAAGCACTTGAGCGACTGCTCAATGCTAAGAGCAGTGCAGAGATCGGCGGGCTACTTAGTGAGGTACAGAGAGAGATCTCGCGAGTTTTTCCGGTTCCTCACCGATAAGTGTGGGTACATTAGATGGAAAACCCCTGCGCGGGAACGTGAACCGCTTCCCGTTACCTGCTCCCGCTCCGATACCGGTTAACCCTTAAAAACCAGCTTTGACAGCATGGCCGCCAAATGGAGGTGGAGGCGAGGCGCAACTGGTTGACAATATCGCTGTTTCCGTTCAGGAGGAGGCGAATAACACTAATAACCTATTCAGTAATTCAACCGACTTTTGATAGACTTCGAGCTTTTCATGACAAAACATATCTTCTATTAATCGGTTC
>JAPLFS010000073.1 GCA_026390555.1 Pseudomonadota bacterium | reverse complement strand
GGAGGAGGCGAATAACACTAATAACCTATTCAGTAATTCAACCGACTTTTGATAGACTTCGAGCTTTTCATGACAAAACATATCTTCTATTAATCGGTTCTTTTCGAAATAAGTTTCCGCTATCGGAGCGGGAGCGGGAGCGGGTAACGGGAAGCGGTTCACGTTCCAGCGCAGGGATTCAGCATCCATTATCTTACATTCTTCGACCGGCTTTTCTTCCATCTGCCGCGCATAGTTATGCCATCATCCAGTAGCTTCCCACCCACACTTATTGGTTAGGAACCCTTTATCCTCATTTGCAAGGCGCTTTTCTGCTACTATACTATAGCTAAACCTTTTGGAGAGCCCCTACTGTGACCACACCATACGAGGTATTGACCTACTTATTTCCTTTCGTTGCAACAGCAGGAGCCTATAGCGCTCAGATTCAAGATAGAGTGGGCACCCATGCGGCAAAGGATGGAGAGACGCTCTTTCATCACGCGCTCTCTGATGCCGATCTCACCATTCAGAGCTTTCTAGAGGTCGCTTTGCTGCGACGCTATCCACACCTAAGCTTTTTTTCAGAGGAGCAGGAGCACTCCCTTAATGCGAAGTACTTTTTACCTGATGCTGAGCTTGAGGTGTTGCTTGATCCAGTTGATGGCACCCGTTCCTATATTGATAACCGTGAGCACTATCAGATTATCGTTACGATTCATGATCGTAGCGAGATAGTTGGCGCGCTCTGTTATATGCCGAGGCGTCAGCGATGTTACTATGCCAGCAAGGGACAGGGCGCGTTCGTATTATCACAGCAGGAGTTTGAGCAGGGGGCTAGTGGCAGACGGCTAACCCTAGCGCAGCGGGAGGGGCCGGTTTTGTTATTTAATGCGCCGGACCTGCAAGCAAAGTTATCCCCTTACATGTCCATTAAGGATCTTATAACTACCTATAGTAGTGAGCCAGGAAGGTATAATTCGACCGATCTGATCGAGGGCTTGGCGTTAGCTACCCTGCATAGGCCGTGTCAGGCCATAGATGCAGGTGCAATTGGGTTTATAGCGGCTGAGGCCGGGGCCATAGTTACAGACTTTAAGGGGCAGGCTCCGGGGAGCTATCGTGGCTCGGCTAAGCGTATGGTGCCTAATCTCGTGGTGGCAGCAACGCCTGAGATTCACGCGCTGATCGTAGCGACCCTTGCCGCGGATTAAATCAGTGCGTTTGGGTTTCTTTTAGATCCAGCATCTCAAAACTATTTTTTTCTTATTAGGTCACACGCTTCTGCATCTGACACATAACGTATCTGGATCCGGTTAATCAGAGCTATTTTAAAGGATCCTAACGCTAGCCGAAAGTTTCAGGGATAGAAGCGATGAATCAGATGCCTCTGGATCGAGTTAATCGACGCGAAGCGCTTGGCGCTGGGGTTGCTGCCCTTACAGGCGCCATATTTGGGCGTGAGTCCTCGGCAGTAGCGCAATCCCAGCGCAATTATTTTTCGTTTAACTTAGCTAATAAGCACCCAACCGGATACGGCATTGATCCAAGTGTAGTGCCAGCTATCTATCGTTCTGTTGCTGATTGGCTCGGCGCAGCACTTATTGAATCACGTGGTACGCTTAACTGTAAGGATAAGGGCAGCACGTATCAACTACACCTTAAACCAAACGAAGAGCGTGAAGCTATCGATACCGCTAGAACAATTACTAGAGATATCTGGCGCGAGCGCAGCATAGCAAAAAGCTCAAGCCCAAAGAGCGAACCCTCAGCAGGTGAGATTAAGGCGAGCGTCGATCACATGCTATCGCTGCGTAGTCGATATGCGCACACCCCGATCGGAATGAGCGTTTATGCCTGTGATAATGAGCGTAAGGGTTTAAGTTTTGGCACTCCGGCAGAGATGAAGTTCTGGAACAAAGCCAACACCTTTCACGGACTGCCCGGGGCCGCAGGCCCGATTAGGGAGCAGGGTAAGTTTCTTGAGCTAGTGCGCTCAACGGCACCGAGCAAAACTAAGGCAGGAGATCTACTCTTCTCAGTCGGTTTTAACGGGCACGGTGCGTCTGGTGGAGAGGGCATGTCGATGCTCAGTAACGGAGCTGGTAGCCTTTCTGGGGCCTTAATGACCGGGGCCAGTATCGCCAAGGCACTCGAGGAGCACTGCCATAATAACCGCGACCTCTATTTAAGACAGGCTAAGAGCGATAACTGCGCCTATATCGGAGTGTTTATATTTTGTTGTTTTTCACAGGACCAGGTGCGCAACAACTCCAAGGGGAGGGATGCCGGTAATAGTAAAGATCTATTGAGTCGCATGGAGAATCTAACCGCGCAGCATAGGGTTCGTTTTAACGTATTCACAGAAAGCGAGACGATGAAGCCGGGGTTTTATGAACCCGGAACGGTTATTCCAGCCCTTGGGCCGCGTGCCTTAGCGCGCGCCACGGATAACAAGAAGGGCAATCTTGAGATCGGAGATATCTATGACTCAATCGGTTCGGGTGGTGATGGTGTTGGTAGCAATCCGACCCTCTTTGTAACGGATCGAAAACGACCCTTTATGTTCCAGATAGTGTAATCCGGCGTGCATTTCGGGTGCGGTTATTAAACCGGCCACCCAGAGGTTTTCTAAATTTTTTACCAAGGTAACGCAGCAGAGGGCATCAGAGAGATGTCGTGAGCTTTATTTAGCTCAGCTGCGTGTATGGTGAAGGTACCTCAATATGAAAACAAGACGCATAACTTCATTTCTTCTCGCAGTTATATTCGGCCTCCTTTCAGTAGCAGCGCCAGCCCCCGCTCTCGCCGATAATGAGTTTGGTGCTGATTTAGGAGGCAGCGATGGCGCCTGGGGTTGGAGCCCTCATGGTAGGGATCAACGGGGATCTGGTGATGGGTATGCTGGAGGGGGCTTCGGCGGTGGTAATGATGATTACGGTTCAGGTGGATACGGTGGCGGTGGATACGGTGGCGGTGGACCATTCGGTGGTGGGCAGGCTGCTGGGCAAGGTGGACTCCTTATGTTTATCCTCTCCCTTGTTCGGGGTGGCACCGGGCTGACCGGTGATCAGGCCGACCGCTCCGCAGGGGCGATAACGAACCTCTCAATGGTAACGGGTGGAGCATCAAATCAAAGGGGCCCTGGTCGCAATAACGGCTCGCAGGGACGGATTCAGGTTCCTAACAATAACTTCTTCGATGCACCGTAGAGCCAGCGTGGATGCGGGGTGCTCGTTATATTACGAGCACCCCGCACTCAACTTAGTTTGAGAACTTGCTGATCAGGCGCTGCTTTAACTGATCGATCTTATCTAGTAGGCCAGAGAACATGTTTAGCACCTGAGAGCCGTGCTGATATCGTTGCTCCGCCACCAATTGAAGCCCGCGTAGGGGGTTGTTTAGTAGTTTTTCGATCATTGGCAGACCCTTAATAGGATTTTCTACCCATTCCGTCTTCGGAGCATCCATGTTTAGGTCCTTAGCCAACTTCTTGACATCAGCTACATTCCCCTCGTCGATGTTATATGCGGCCATAAGAGTATTTTGGGATTTACCTAATTTCTCTCCTACCGCTATGGCAGATTTATAGGGTAGGTCTGTTGTAGGATTAAATTCAACTGGCATAACGTATCTCCTTAAGTTAGTAAGCCCCTGAGACTAGGTGCGTATCACCACCTCAGGAGATAATTTTATAGTAATTCGGATAACTGAGCAGTTTGTTGCTATTGTTCTCACTGCCCGATCTGAAATAGCTTTGGGCCGGTAGTTTCTTAGGGGCGAACGGGGACGATGTCTGAGTTTTTTGAAATAGTTGGCGGGATTGCCTTACGGGGAACGGTGCGGGCGGGTGGAGCTAAAAATGCTGGCCTACCCCTTTTAATCTCAACCCTGCTAACCGGGGAGGAGTGTACCCTAACCAACGTACCCAACCTGACCGATACGAGCCTGGTTCTTCATCTCCTGGAGCAGTTCGGAGCGGAGGTGCACTACGATGGTGATGAGGTAAGGGTTAGGACCCCGAAATTACTTGCAACAGAGGCGAGTTATAGCCTGGTCAAGGCGCTACGAGCATCGTTCTGGATCCTGGCGCCGTTACTGGCGCGTGGACGCGCGGCGCGGGTCGCACTTCCGGGAGGCGATCTAATCGGGGCTCGACCGGTAGATCTGCACCTTGAGGGGCTAACAAAGATGGGGGCCGAGATCTCACTTAAACACGGTGTGGTTTATGCAACTGCACTAAAAGGGCTCCGTCCCGCTGAGATCGATCTCAGATTCCCCTCGGTCGGCGCAACTCATCAACTGATTATGGCGGCCAGCCTTACCCCCGGGCGTACGATTATTAAGGGCTGTGCAAGGGAGCCCGAGATCGTAGCGCTAGCAGAGTTTCTAAACGGCATGGGTGCCGATATTCAGGGCGCTGGTGGATCTGTTGTTGAGATTAATGGACGGAGCGAGCTTGGCGGTGCCACGACGCACCTAATCGGCGATCGGATCGAAGCCGGCACCTACCTGTTGGCGGGGGTGATCACAGGCGGCGAGGTTACGGTGGAGGGGATCGATCCGAGTTCATTCGGGGTGTTCCTTGAGATCCTGACAGAGATGGGGGTGCAGCTCTCTACCACAAGCTCTACGGTAACCGTACGGTGCACCGCACCACTTAAAGCCGTTAATGTTAAGACCGGGCCGTTTCCTGAATTAGCCACTGATCTGCAACCACTGCTAATGGCAGCGCTGACGGTTGCAGAGGGCACGAGCACGATAGAAGAGACTATCTATGAGGGGCGCTTTGGACACGCCTCTGAGCTTGCGCGCATGGGGGCGCAGATCAAGATAGTGGATAGGACGGTTGTGATTGAAGGGGTTTCTAAATTAACCGGCGCACCGGTTGATGGGCTCGATATTCGCGCTGCTGCAGCGCTAGTGCTGGCTGCTCTGGCAGCAGATGGGCGTAGCGAGATCCATGAACTACATCATCTCCGACGTGGATATGAGCATGTAGAGAGAAAGATGGGAGCGCTTGGGGCCAAGCTCTTGGCGCGTATTAGCGACCCGGAAGATTTTATATTTGCGGGCTGTTAGCCAAAAAGGTGCTGTATATTATGAGCGCTCAGCTGCCCCTTCAGCTCTCCCACTCGATACGCTACTCTTCATTGGACTTTCTTGAGCATGCAGGGGTCTCTGAGGTAGTCGCTACGGTTCTGGCGATCGCAGCGCACAAGCGAAAATTCTCGCTGATCTATCTGCAGGGAGAGAAGCTATCTGGAAAAACGCATACAGGCGTTTATATCGTTGGTAGGGTGCAGGAGTTAGCGCGAAACGCCAGGCTGCTGCGTGGCCCAGATCTTGGGGAGTGGTTCGTTGATGAGCTACCCACTAATCCATTTAGAGCAGGCGAGCTCTGTGTTATCGATGACGCAGATATATTCCTTGAGAACGCGCAGAGTCGGGGGCAAGCGGGGCTCTTCGTCGATATCGTCGAGCGACTTGCGCATGCAAACGGGACCCTGGTACTGCTTGGAACAATTACCCCTGACAGGATAGCGACCAGCTCGCAAGCGCAGAGTCGTATCGGGGCTGGAATGCACCTCGTTTTGGGTAATCCGGTGGAGGCTGATCTTAATCAGCTACTGCACATGATTACTAAGCAGCGGGGGTTAAAGCTTACTGAGGGGAAGCGCTCCTATATCTTGCGACGAGTGCCTAGGGTAATACCGGCACTCGTTGAGTGCATTGAACGGCTAGAGGAGGGCAATGATTTTACAGAGGCTAGCACCTCCTTTCACCTACTCTCTGAGGCGCTGACGCTAGAACGCGTCTAAAGCTTTTAAATTTCACTGAAATAGATGGTATATTCAGGTAGATACGCATGCTTTCACCGAATTTCAGGCTGTGCTAAAACTATGCAGTTAATATAGACGCTGGTCTAAGGATATATCCATGCAGAGACGTAGAGTTGTTGTAACCGGTATCGGAATCATAAGCCCCCTTGGAAACACCAGAGAGGAGTCGTGGGCTGGGGCTAAAGAGGG
>JAPLFS010000072.1 GCA_026390555.1 Pseudomonadota bacterium | reverse complement strand
GTGCTCAAGCTCAACTAACAACTTATCAACAAGTTATGAGTCTCCCCCCTCGAGCACCCCCCTCCAGCCCCTGCGGGGCTGAGGAACAGCCGATGCTACTGATTTAAGACTATGTGTTCAAAGAAAGGGGACCTTGACAAAAGGACTTTAAAGCCGTACAGGACCGAAAGGTACTCAAGCGCACCTCCCAACATCGCGCCAATTAGATTAGCGCCAAAGACCCGTGAGGATATGGAGGTGGCCATAAATATCTGAGCAAAAACTCCACCAGCAAAGAAGAGGGGGGAGTAAACTAGGGTGATAGCGAGCACGATACGCCAGAATAGCGGAAATGGTAGCAAGGCTTCGTAAGGGATTAAGAAATTCGCGAAGATAGAACCGAACAACGCTACATACAGAGCAGCAGTAGGAACCGAATACTGACGAACGATCGCGACGGCGAATAAATTCATGAGCAGTACGCCAATGATGCTCACTGCAGCAACGATCCAGGTTGATCCAAAGAGTAGTCCAAGCTCAGTAATACTCTTAGTTTCAATTAGCATGAATCCCACACCCAGCCAGAAAGAGCTCCAGGGAAAGGCTTGTCTTACTGCGCTTCGTATAAAGATTGCCCTGCCAGCAATCGCGGCGCTAGCAACTAATACTACTAAGGCCAAAAGATGGTAGGGTGAAATGATGCGCTCCCGCAGAAACAGAAATGGCCAATCATCAGAAGGTAGTGTGCTTTCATCGATATTTGCCGTTGAGAAGCTACTTAATACATCTCCATCAAATTCCCAGGGAGACGCAGCCCCTTCAAATTGATTTGAACTGACACCAACGGCAGGCTTTTTAACAAGGAATGTCACGGTCCCAAGGTAGCCATCTATAAACTGAAAGGGTTTCTGCTGAGTTGCCTTTTGCAAAAGCCCCGCAATTTTTGCATTAATCCAATCAAGTCCGGCAAAACTGATTGAGAGTGTTCCACCCGGCCTAACAAGTTCATAGGCCCTCTGCATGCTCTCTACTGTGTAAACGTAACTGTCGGCTCGAACAGATGAAAAACTGCTGATCACGTTTATCGAATCAAGGTGGCCAAAGCTCACCAGATCAAACTGCTCATTGGAGCGAGCCATGAAAGCGCGCGCGTCGTCCTCGACCACCTTTATTCGCGGGTCAAGGTAAGGCTTCATGGGATGGATCTCTTTGCCAAGTCGAATAACTGCCGGATCGATCTCTACAGCGGTCACTGAAATTGCACCCATGCGTAGAGCCATCGCAGCATCGTTACCCGGGCCAGCTCCCAATATCAATACGCTCTTTGGTGGCTCCTTAGTTTGATAGGGCAAAGAGTAGTGTTCGATCGCCTCATGTAATGAAGACTCATTAAAGGAATGAACCCCATCCTGCCTATGCAACCTAACGGCTTTTGGCTTTTTAGTCAGATCAAAGTTGAGGAGATCAAAATAGTAGTACCCATTCAAGAATCCGAGGTATCCAGGAAAGAGTTCCTGTCCGTCCACCTTTTGAGAGGGATACGGCAACCAATGCACACGATGGTACGGGGACCACCAATATTCCGAAGCTACAGCCTCTGGCGCTGGTTTGTCCCCTTGCGGTATCTGCGGAGTAGTTCCCACCGCAGCGAGCAAAATAAGAACACCAAGGGTGACCATCGATGATCTTATTAGTTGTACTCGCACCGTAAGCAAAGGCAACGCCCCTAATAGAACCAGAATAATTCCAAATTTAGGAGATAGGCCTAGAAATGCCGTCAATGAACAGCCGATCACTCCCACTATGCTTCCAGTCAGGTCCCACATGTAAGAACGTGATGGGGGGAGCTCATCAAGTGCTCGTCCCAAAAGTTGACCGAGTGGTACGAATACAAGCACAACAAGCGTAGTGAGTCCGAAAAAGCTAGTAAAGAGTAACAACAGGTCAAACCAGTACCCCACTGATGTCGAGTGGTACCAAAGAAATGAGTTGTCTCCCGTGGGCAAGAAAACGGAGTTAAGGTTTAACTCCGGGGCAAATAAGGCAATCAGCACCAAGAGCCCCGAAATAGGGTGAAAGAACCTCATCAATGAGGCATTTGAATGCCCCGCTAATCCGGTACCTAAACCAAGCCCAAGAAACGATGCCATTAATACGAAGTTCTTGAAGAATAGAAAGAACCTGATCTCCACACTGAGATAGCGGATGAGGAGAAGTTCGAAAAATAATGCTAACGCACTAATAAAGAGCAATCGCCAGAGTTTAAGCGCGGATATCATCAGGCAACAGTCAATTAATAGATGTCATCTGACAAGATGCAAAATTACAGCTCGAAATCGCCACCTAGATAGTAGCGGCGCGCCTTCTCAGATTTGGAGATGGCTTGAGGGGTGCCCTCTTCAAGAACCTTGCCGTCGACCAGAATATAGGAGCGATCGCAGATTCCGAGGGTTTCTCGCACATTGTGATCGGTAATTAGCACCCCGATCCCCTTCTTCTTGAGGGTGGAAACGATCTCCTGAATATCCTTAATCGCAAGCGGATCGATCCCAGCAAAGGGCTCGTCTAACAGGATGAACTGAGGATTTCTAGCCAAGCAACGACTGATCTCAACGCGGCGACGCTCTCCACCTGATAGTGAACTTGCGAGGTTGCTCTGTAATCCTAGCAATCCAAGCTCATCGAGTAGTTCCGTCAGACGCGCTTCACGTACCTGCTTTGAAGGAAAATCCATCGTCTCTAAGATCGCCAGCACGTTATCTCGTACCGAGAGCTTACGGAATACTGAAGCCTCTTGCGGGAGATATCCTATTCCATGGCGCGCGCGCATATACATCGGCTCTGCCGTTATGTCGCGATCATTAAAGGTGACTGAACCGGTATCTGGAGCGGTTAATCCTACGCACATATAGAAGGTGGTGGTCTTACCGGCGCCGTTTGGGCCGAGTAGTCCAACAACTTCGCCGGCTTTGACCGAGATCGATACACCATCTACAACCTTGCGGCCGCCGTATCTCTTCGTCACATTATTTGTTTGTAGGGTACTGAGCATCGTTATAGTTTTAGAGCTTACCTGCGTCTGTGGTTAGGGTATCTATCATGTCGCTCGTTATCGTGATGACCGGCAGCTTCATCAGAGAGTAGGGACTTGAGCAGGTGTAACCGCTGAATATCTTCGCGTGATAGGCAGGCAACCTCAAGGAGTCCTAGTAGCTCCGGCAAGAGAGCTGAGCGTCGGTATGCACCTGGTTTAAAATCTCGTACAGGGGTATCGCGCACACGTGACCAGAGGGAGAGTAACATCTGGATTTTTTCTCGCTCTTTTCGTGGAACGACTAGACGGGTAAAGCAGGCACCCAAACGCTCCCCTAGATCGGAGGCTTGCGGCAGCATATCTGCAAGATCCCTCAGCCAGATCGAATCCCCAGCGGTAAAAAGTGCGATGATGGTGAGCACGACGGTTGGAGAGATCTCTGTACCACTGAGAACCAGGTCGTCGATCTTCTCAAGACATTGGCTGAAATCACTTTCAGCCGAGAGTAGTCGCGCATTATTTTCAAGTAGCTCGGGTAGGATATGTTCAAGCAGTCCGGTATCTCCAAGCAGCGATAGAATAGTAAGGAAACATCCGGAGGAGAAATCCTTTTTTAGCTCATCAAAGACCCTTACCTGAGAACATTGAGTAATCCAAGAGGAGTGCTCAATAATAGCGCTCCAGCAGCTACGCTCTATGCTAAAGCCGTTGCGAGCAGAGTGGCGCACAACGCGCAGCATACGAACTGGGTCCTCCTTAAAGCGTATCTCCGGAACTCCTATGACACGAACAACACCCTCTTTAAGGTCCTGCATGCCCCCTACGTAGTCGATAATCTCCATCGTTGATACGTCGAGAAAGAGTCCGTTGATCGTGAGATCTCGCCTAACAGCGTCGGTTGCTTCGGTCCCATAGGTGTTGTCATTTGCAACGGGCGAGGCTTGCTCGCCATCGGAGGGTTCAGATGCTTCGACAAGATCGCGAAAGGTAGAAACTTCAATAGCCTTGCCGTGAGAGAAAAAGATATGCGCCAGTTTAAAGCGGCGTCCTATAATGCGGCAATTACGGAAGAGAGATTTGATCTCGCGCGGAGTTGCATCGGTAGAGATATCAAAATCCTTCGGTGTTTTGCCGATCAGGATATCGCGCACACCGCCACCAACTATATAGGCCTTAAACCCTGCGCGTTGAAGTCGGTACACGATCTTGCGAGCATCATCATCGATGTCGTTTTTTCCAATAGAGTGCTGACTAGCCTCGTACGTGGTGCCCTCGTTGGGGGTTGAATCGGTGTTGTATACAGGTGAGGGTTCGATCGGAATCATGAGAAGTTAACTATACTGCTTATCGTTGTTTATCACGGTAGCACATCTACGAGTCTTTGCAGTCGGCGTGTATTCGCACCATGTTAGAGAAAATAGGGGTAGAAAATAAGGAAATCAATATCTTACAAGCCTTTCTCCTCTCTGATCTAGTGTACGAGTGTTGTTTAGAATTCTCAAGTAAAGCTGTTAAAAACCGCCCAACGGGCTTTGGTAGAACGATAGTTGCCTAAATGTAGACGGGTGAATTTTAAAGAAAGGATCCAATTACAGGCCTAATTATTTTGATTTAAGACGTAAGTTCAACGGGTTATGGATTGCTAGGGAAGTTGATAGGCAAACTTGTAGCTCAAGAAATTTGGGCACCTATCCGACTGTTAACTATAGGCAAGGGGGCTATGAATAGCTCCACTGCTGTGAAGTCCCTGTAGAAGTATAATCGTTTAAGTTACAGGGAGAGAGGAGAGAAGTTGGCTCCACAAGATGTGGAGCGTAATAAACGATCCGTACGGTGTTAAATGAGAGGGCGAGATCGCAAAAAGATGCGGCTCCCCCCCACCGTCAAACACTCATGGAGGAGTGCTATATGGCTAGAGCGGTATTTCCACACGAGGTCACTGATCCAGATTTTCAGTGGCTGCTTTCCACCTACTGCGAAGCGCATCCCGCGGCAATGATGATCGATATTAGCTGTGTACCTGTTGTAGTTCTTCTCTTTGATCAGAGGATAGCTATTAGGCAGGAGCATGGAGCAACGGGGGGGCTACTGGCGCTACCACCCGGCCAAGGGGAGGAGGGTGATGCATCCGCGCAGAAAAAATAGTGGGTCATCATTCCAGTGGATGATGTTGGGATGGGCGGGTTCAATAACTCCCCCCCCCCCCCCCCGCACCCACAAGGATAAAGATGCGGCGAAGCCCTTGGAGCGCCACTCTCTAGAGCGGCAAGAAAGGAATCAGGTGGGCGATCTTTTTCGTGGCTGGACTAGAGTCGAGGGCTACCAGTGCTACCGCGCCTCTTCTACGGCTACCCAGGTCCTGCCCTTGCCCAAACAAGATCCATAAGATTGACTACCACTCTATATAAAGCTCTCCGTACGATTCTGGAAGGACCTCGCAGCGATAGTTAGTTTGAAGCAATTTCCAGACGGAGCCGTTACATTGAACAACGTACTGAGCTGGATCTGCGCGGGCTACAAAGGGCCCCTGTTTTTGTTTGGATATCATCTCATATCGACGGTTCTCCACCTTTGCGTTCTTGGAGTCTTTCACCCAGTTTAGGATCCAGAGTGAGCCGGAGATAAGGGCGCAGATAATTACGACTATGCCGAAGATCATAAGCTCGGCTTCGCCCTTCTGGGAGCGTTTTGATCGATAGTTCAAATCCTTTGAGCCGTCTGACATAAGAACCTTTATAGCCTCACTCCATAGTAATATCGGAGCACAGGCGCTGTATATCTTTGATACTGTTATGGTTCGAAATTGAGCTTTTGTGCTGTTAGAGGCCGCTCTTTTACGAGCAGCTCTTTGGGGATCGCTTGGGTAGTGCGTAACTATTTGATTTGTAACGTCTTGTCAGATGGATTTGCCAGCACGATCCAGGCTGTATATGGGGCGTAGGTACGAGTTTCTATGAGCTCATGTACCGCCCTTGAGTGTTGTTCAGAGAGCCCTGCATAGGGATATTCAATAATGCAGATAGCCGGGCGAGAGAGGGTTCCAAGTAACGCCGACTTGAGTAGTTGTAACCTTCTGTGCTCTGAGAAACTTAGTAGCGCAATCGGCATACCAAGAGTTATCTGATTAAGATCTAATAGTGTAAGGAGCTCAAGAACCTGACGAGTTTTTGGCAATGCACGGAGTACCCCAGTTATCTGTGAGGCAGATGAATTTAGGATCTCAGAGAGAGAGAGTCCACGAAACAGCACCTCGCTAGCCGGAGCGCTAAAGCGCATACCGTTACAGGTATAACAGGGGAGAGCAGCGGGGCGCTCACAGCCAGGAATCTTTTCAAGAATAACTCCGGCCGCAAAACATGTTGGACAGCTTGCCGAGGGGCGCTTTTTAGATCTAATTGAGAGATCCTTAGCTTGCAGACCCCGTATTCGCGCATCAAGTGAGGAGGCAAATAGCTTAGTAAGTGGTTCAAAGAGAGCGAGCTCCTCGATTACGAGCCTTCGAATATTACCGTAATAGCTAAAGAGCTCAATAGCGCAGGGAGAGAGCTTATGCTGTGTTTCAAACAAGACCCGTGAATCATCTGGTGCTCCCTCTAGCGCAAGCAGTATCTCTCTGGTTGATATACCAGTGGCACCTGGGTCGTAGTAATAATCTCCCAAGCCGATAGTAAGGACGGTTGAATGGTCAGGTGCGCTCTCTTTAATCTTTAGCGTCCCAAGTGTTAGCGCTGGAATCGAGTTAACTGTAACGCCTTTGGTCCGTAACGGTTTGCGGAGAGCATCTCCGATAATGAGTGTACCGTTACGTTTTGATCGACGCGTTATAACGTCACGCATGTTTTTAGATCGCTCCTGAGTAAAGATCTCTTGGGGCAGGTCGATCAGAGTTGTGTCTAAGGGGGCAGCTCGACTAAAGCTAGCAAGAACGGAGAGGCTTGCTAGCTCCTGCGGCGGAATCTTGGCTACCGAGTAGCCAAGAGGATATATACCCAGTCCAATAGTGCACAGATCTTGTTGAAGCTCCTCAGATATAATGTCTCTTAGGGGTGAGGTTAGACTGAGCTGCGCAATCGGAGTGCAGAGTAGGGCTTCAAGCGTTACACCCGCCACATTTATACCACGCTCTATGTATCCTGCTGTACCTGATGTAGGTCCATTAACAAGCAACTCATCTATACGCTTTCGATATATTGGGGGCAGGACATGACGGCAACGTTGACATGCGCCGTGGGGCGCATAGATCGTCTCACGTACAGCACTAGACACAGAGACGATTAGATGTGGGATATTCCAGGCGCTTTGTATTAATTGAACTACTCGCGAGGCTAACTGCTCCCCTGCGTGAAGTGAATCAATTAGTACGCGTTGGTGACCATTGCTTAAAAGTTCACATGTAAAGCCAGCCCTTGCTGCCCAATCAGTGAGCGTTGCAGAGGTGCTAGTCAGCGATATGGAGATCTCGTCAGCAATATGATCAGATCTGATATCTCTTACTAGTTCGCTAGCACTACGAAATAATTGACACGGCTCGCCGCAACCTGGACAAGAGAGAGAGGGGCTCGTAAGGAAGAGTTGAAGCAGGGGAGCATGAAGATTAAGAGCGGAAAGGATCGTGCGTGCCTCATGGGCCAGTAGGGCAGGGGAGGTATGTTGTAGGCGCATATCGCAGCGGATCTCATGCTGTGCAAGTAACGGTTCCGGAATTTCGCCGTTTCTCACAGAGTCAAGGAAGTTCGTAACGCGTTGAGATTGCGCAAAGGCATTCTCAATCCATAATAGAGAGAGCGCGGAGAGATCTTCTCTCTCCTCTACCGTGCCAGATTCCGGAAGGGCTCGGGAAAAGGCCTGATATGCGTCTGCTGTTGCTCCTGCTGTTCCTCCTGCACTGGCACATAGCGCATAGTAGCGCGCCGCCGAGAACCCCCGCACGGTTATAGTTCTGGAGCTGCTTGTTACAGGCATCTATACATTGACCTACCGTAACTATTCACCCCAGTATAAACTTGTCGGTGATTAAAAGGATTCGATCTTGCGATCGGCCCTAAAGACCCACCCTTTCTTGTCGTCCCCTGATCGGGGACGCTCATTTTGGGGTGAATAGTTATTGTTTTCACCCCAGCTTGCTCCGCAAACTCGCCCCTTGATAGGGGCTAACGCACACGGATCTAATCGGGTGAATAGTTTTATTCTTACTTTACCTTAAAAGCCTTTCCTTAATCCCCTCAATCCTCTCGATGACGATTCTCTGATAATTCTCAAGCAGCTCAGCAGAGAGAGCCTCAAAACGCATCACTAGTACAGGTTGGGTGTTCGATGCACGCACAAGCCCCCAGCCGTTCTCGAAGTTAACCCGCACCCCATCAATAGTATCAACATCGTAATCTGGAAAGGCCGACTGCGCCTCCTTAGCAATAGCGAACTTTATCTCCTCAGGACAATCAACCCTAATCTCAGGTGTTGAGAGCATCGGAGGAAGCCCAGCCAGAAGTGATGAGAACGGCCCGGTATGTTTGCTCATGATCTCGACTAAACGGCTAGAGGCGTAGAGAGCATCATCGAAGCCAAAGAATCTGTGCTTAAAGAAGATATGACCGCTCATCTCTCCGGCTAGATCGCCCTTGGTCTCTTTGAGTTTACTCTTGATAAGCGAGTGCCCAGTCTTCCACATAATGGCATTGGCGCCGCGCTGCCTTAAGTCATTGAAGAGTAGGCTCGAACATTTTACGTCGCCAATAATCGTAGCGCCTGGTTTCTCAGCCAGGATCTCCCTGCCGTAAATTAGCAGGAGCATATCGCCAAAGACGATCTCTCCACGCTCATCAACGACACCGATACGGTCCGCATCCCCGTCCCATCCGATGCCGAAATCTGCTCTGTTATTCTTAACCGATGCAACCAGTGCTTGGATATTCTTGAGTACGGTCGGATCTGGATGATGGTTTGGGAAACGCCCATCTGGCTCGCAGAACAGTTCAATCACCTCAACACCAAGGGCTCTTAGAACCTCTGGTCCGATCATTCCCCCAACACCGTTACCGGCATCAACGACCACCTTTAGCTTGCGGGGGCCCATATGAGAACGGGAGTTCTCTATTAGATTATTGATATACGGTTGGCGAATATCAACTGTGCTAATGGTGCCGCGCTTCGCTGTGGGCTGCTTAGTAAGCACCTGCTCACACCGTACCTGTAGGTCCTGTATCTCGGCACCAGAGAGCGTTTGCTTGCCTAGCAGGATCTTAAAACCGTTCATGTCTGGGGGATTATGGCTCCCTGTTACCTGAATACCTCCCCCTAGATCCTGAGAAAATACCGAGAAGTAAAGTTGAGGGGTAGGACCCATCTCTGTGCACACAACGTCCAGACCCTCTTCAGCTAGCCCCTCAGCGAGTGCCTGAGCGTAGGCAGGGGAGCTTAGGCGACAGTCATAGCCAACTCCGATACGGTTGAGGTTGTTCTCAATAGCAAGGGTTGCATAGGCCCTACCCAAGATGCGCGCGAACTCCGGTGTGAGCTCAGTATCTACGGTTCCTCGGATATCATATTCTCGAAAAATAACCGGATTTATCTTCATGCGTAATTCCTTTTCCTTTATGCCGTTATAATTTCTTATCTACAGAGTGATTTTTATACAGGTCACTTACAAAGTAGGAAGAGAGGCGCGCTTGAGTTTTTTGCTTCTGAATAGATGAACGAGCCTCATCTCTAAGTGCTTTCTGGTTCTCTTCGTTATCACTATCTTCGCCTGCCGCAAAGCGTTGTTCAATAAAGAATATCTGGACCCCCTTATCACCCTCAATTGGCCTACTGTGAGAGCCAGCTTTTAGTGCAAAGACCGCATCGAACACATCACGGCTAAGATCCTGCTCGGCTATAAGCCCTAGCGAGCCACCCTCAGCACGATTTGGTCCATCAGATAGGCGTTGTGCTACGGCATTGAAGGCCTCGCCAGCCTCAAGTGCGCTTAGTACCTCAAGCACCCTAGCCTGCAGCTCTTCGGGGGATCGACGCTCCGAGGAGATAAGTATTGTGGAGAGCTTTATAGAGGTGGTTGTATGAGATAATACAGGATGATCGGTTAGATACTGATCGATCTCGCCATCACTGACACTTGCACCGCCCCGCATAACAGCCGAGGAGAGTTTGGTCCTTAAGATGTCAAATCTAACCTGTTTTTTGTACCAATCGATCGATTGCCCCTCCTTGGCGAGCGCCAACTGAAAGTCCTTGATCGACATAGAGTTTCTAGAGGCGACCTCCTGTACGTAATCCTCGACCTCCGCATCTGAGATGGAGAGGCGCTTTGCGGTAGCCTCCAATTCAACTAACCTTTCCAAGATGATAGCATCGAGCGTTTTAATAGCCTCTTGATCGCTCGCAGCCTCTCGCAAGCCGAGTCTACGGGGAGGCATTAAACGTGCATTAAGGTCACTTAGGGTGATCGGCTTATCATCAACCGATGCCACTATAGCATCGAGTACGATCTCTTCTTTTAAGTCGTTGTTGGCGATCTTAGCTTTTGTTGTCTCTGGGGCCGCCCAACATGGCAGGATGCTCATAATAATAGGGAGAACAGCGATCCAGCGATGGGGTGTTAGGTACATACTTAGTGAATCTTATTAGGTTGGTGAGAGGTGTGCAAGTAAGGCAGTCTCCTATTATAAGTTAGCCGAAGCTAACCCCTCAGAGCCGCCGTAGCCAACCGTTTCGAGCACCTGTAAGACACGACGGAAAAGATCTGGGAGCGAGGCAGTCTCACCTTCCTTTAAAATAATTGAGAGCGTATTCCCGCGACCAAATCGATAGGTATGGGGGTGCTTTTGCACTAATTGCAGGGCCTTTAGTCCGTCAACCCTTGTATTACAGGTCGGTTTATATCCATCACGCAGCAGCGCTAGTGGGCTAAAGGTCAGCGATATCTTAAGCGGCGTGAGCTCCGATTTAACAACTCCATATGCACGTAACAGCCCGCGGTAGCGCATCAGAAGCATAAGGTTATCAACCTCAATGGAGCAGGGACCGAAGCGGTCCTCGATTTCGCTTTGTAGATCGGCGGCCTCGTCGTTATTACGTATGTTTGAGAGGCGTTGGTAGAGCACCAAGCGCTCCCCTATATCGGGTACATAGGCTTCAGGAATAAAGGCATCGACCCCAACGATACGTATGTCCGGATCGATAATGTCCTCCAATTGAGGCTCCTCGCCCTTTAGGTCCGCTACCGCTTCATGAAGAATACGGCAGTACATATCGAACCCAACCGAGAGCACGTTTCCCGACTGTTCCTTACCAAGTAGATTACCTGCGCCGCGAATCTCTAGATCCCTAATGGCTAAGTTAAAGCCCGCTCCGAGAGAATCTAGAGACTGTAAGACCTTGAGGCGCTCATGCGCCTGTCCGCTTAGGGAGCGCAGGTGTGGAACGATAAAGTAAGCGTAAGCCTGGCGCTTGGCGCGTCCCACCCTTCCCCGAAGTTGATAGAGCTGGGCAAGCCCAAACTGATCAGCTCGATCGATTATGATCGTATTAGCGTTTGGAATATCGAGCCCTGATTCTACGATAGTAGTAGAGATCAAAACATCTATTTTGCGTTCGAGGAAACGACGCATAATCGGTTCTAGCGTTGTTTCGCTCATCTGCCCATGCGCAAACTCAAACTTGGCTTCCGGGACAAGCTCTGCCAGGTGCGCAGTTATCAGCCCGATATTCTGGACGCGGTTATGAATATAGAAGGCCTGTCCACCGCGCCGCAGCTCTCTCAAAATCGCATCTCGCACTAATGAGTCATCACGCTCAGCAACGTAGCTCTGTATTACCTTGCGATCGACCGGAGCTGTATGGATTAGGCTGATATCGCGAATATCAAGGAGGGACATATGCAGCGTGCGTGGGATGGGGGTCGCTGTCAGGGTCAGCACATCGACGTTAGTTCGGTAGGAGCGCAGCCGCTCCTTCTGTTTTACTCCGAAACGGTGCTCCTCATCTATAATAAGAAGCCCGAGGTCCTTAAATTGCACATCCGGCTGTAATAATCTGTGCGTACCGATAACGATATCGATCTCACCGCGAGCGATAGCAGCGAGCGTTTTTTGGTTCTCAGCAGGGGAATAGAAGCGACTAATGGCACCGATCTTGGCGGGATAACCGGCAAAACGTCCTGCAAAGTTTTTCTTGTGCTGTTCGACCAAGATGGTTGTTGGTACTAAGATCGCAACTTGACGGGCGTGTTGGAAGCACTTAAACGCGGCGCGAATAGCCACCTCAGTTTTCCCAAAACCAACATCACCACATACTAAACGATCCATCGGCTTATCATTCGCCAGGTCATTGAGGGTCTCCTTGATAGCTTTGCGCTGATCGGGAGTTTCATCATATGGGAATGAGTCGGCGAAGCGTTCATCCTCTGCCCCAAGAGGTTCGAACCTCCAGCCCCGTGCGACTGAACGAGAGGCATATAGTCTGATCAGGTCTCCAGCCAGCGTTACGATCGAATCGCGAATCTTTTGCTTAGTTCTAAACCAGCGCGTTGAGCCGAGTTTATCGATGTGCGGTTGTTGACCCTCTGTGGCCACGAACTTCTGAATCTTGCCGATCTGATGAGCTGGTAGGTAGAGCCGACTATCGGAGTAATCGATCTGCACAAAATCTCCGAGCACACCCTCAACTGTCAGGTGCTTGAGTCCCTGATAAACCCCGATGCCGTAGTCAATATGCACGACGAAGTCTCCCTCTTTAAGGAGCGAGAGTGTGCTAAGGAGTCTTTTGGCGCTGATCTGTGGTGTTTTACTAGAGCGGTATGAGCGCTCGCTAAAAACCTCGTTTTCCGAGATAAAACAGAGCTTTTCTTTAGGTAGTCGACAACCTGAGTTTAGGTGGCCAACGATAATGGCGACGGCTGGACGACGGGGCGCATTGATCCAACCCTGAGCGGTGCCGGTCAGTACCGGAGCATCTGAGCCGATATCCAGTAGGATCGATTGGAGCCGTTGGGCACGCGAGGTCGAGCCGACGCTGAAGGCGACTGAGAAGTTTTTCGAGCGCCACTGATTTAGATACTCCTTAAGGGGCTGGAAGGCCTGCCCACTTCCGACCGCGCTATGCATCCTTGTTGCTAGATCGAGGGTGCTCTCAGATCTAATATTAATAGAGCTATTTTTATCAAGTGAGTCATCGATCCCGGATAGTTCGTATGAGATGAGGTTTGTAAGTTGAGCCGAGGCGGTATCGTAATCGATGTATATATCGGAGGCCTGTGGGATTAGGTGCTGCTCCTCTACCAATCTGCTAGCGCGCTCGCTGCTTATCTCAGAGAACTCCGCAAGCGAGCGCAGGATCTGATGCTTGTCTACGGCGTGCACGATAGTATTTGCGGGAAGAATGTCGAGCAACGTTGGCAGGGGTGGTGCTGCAATGTACTGCAGCAGCTCAAGACCTGGATAATCGTCACCCTGTTCAAGGGCCTGCAGGATCTTCTCTACTTCGCGCGGAGGGGTCCCCGTTTGAACGGCACGTTCCTTGAGTTTGCGAGTTACCTCAGGCCGGTTCTGTGCGTACCAGAGCGGTAGCAATAGCTCCCGTACGGGAAGGATCTCAACCTCAGATATATCTATATCCGCCAATGAGCGCTGCGAATCGGCGTTAAAGCTCTGCATGCGAACGACAACACCTGATCGTATCTCAATACGTACCGGATGTTTAGTGCTGCTGGGAAAGAGATCGATTACTGAACCTTTCGCGCTGAACTCCCCGATCTCATCCACCGTCCTGGATTGTGAGAATCCAGCATCGATCAGGCGACTAATAAAGCTCTCGCGATTAAGGGGCTCGCCGACGCGTACGATTGTCCGGAGAGCTGTGATTGATGCTGGGGGAAGGATCCTTTGAAGCAGGGATTCCGCTGTAGTAACAACCAAAAATGAAGGGTTAGTTGTCATCTCATAGATAGTCTTTATCCGCACAGCGGAGAGCTCTGCTCCAGGAGATACCGGCTCCAGGGGTAGGGTCTCCCACGATGGAAACATCGTTGCGGCACCATTTCCCAGAAAAAAATGCAGATCATCCAAGAGATCCTCGGCTGTTTTTCGATCGGGGCAA
The DNA here is from genome assembly GCA_026390555.1 of Pseudomonadota bacterium. Taxonomy (NCBI): domain Bacteria; kingdom Pseudomonadati; phylum Pseudomonadota; species Pseudomonadota bacterium. Next base: position 66,113 of record JAPLFS010000072.1, on the reverse strand, counting down.
ACTACAAGGGAGCGCGGATGCTCACGAACGGTCGAGGCGAGAAACCAACCGCAGGCGGAACCGGAGAGTCCGATCACCCTTTTTTTAAGAGCAGTAGTTGGTTTCTTTAAGGGTGACATAGGCGCTATGCGATAATACTAAGATGTGACGATAGGGTAAAGGCAGGGACCGCTTAGTCCGAAACTTATCTTGTAGTTTTCTCGATATTCACTTGGAGTGTGCCGGATAGAGGACTTATTTAGGGCTTAGAACTATGGATATCGAGGGGATCTTTGAGGTAGCGCGCTTAAAAAGGGCCTCAGATCTACATCTGCGTGCTGGTATGCCACCGATCATGCGTATAGACGGAGATCTGGAGCCGCTTGCTATGGAGGTCCTCTCGAATGAGGTGATCGATAGTATCATTGGTGGGATGCTGAGCACGCAACAACTAAACCTCTTTGAGCAGGGGCAAGAGGTGGATCTCTCGACCTGTGTAGGTGGGGGTAGGTGTCGAGTAAACGTGTTTCGACACAGTCGAGGTGTTGGGGTTGTGTTTCGCTTGATTCCTCAAGAGATCTCGTCGCTGCAAGCGCTTGAGATGCCAGAGGTGGTATCCAAGGTCCTTAGTAGAGGAAAGGGGTTGGTGCTGGTAACGGGTCCAACCGGTTCGGGTAAATCGACAACGCTCGCTGCAATGATCGATCACCTGAATAAAGAACGGGCGGGGCATATAGTTACGGTTGAGGACCCGATAGAGTTCGTACATACCTCAAAGCGCGCCCTTATAACGCAGCGTGAGGTAGGGGGGCATACTGTAAGTTTTTCAGCGGCGCTACGTGCGGCTTTACGCGAGGACCCCGATGTTATTATGGTTGGGGAGTTGCGAGATCTTGAAACTATACAGCTGGCCCTTACAGCGGCTGAGACCGGGCACCTAGTTTTGGCTACCCTGCATACAGCGAGCGCTGCAAAGACGGTCGATCGGATTATAGATGTATTTCCGGCTGAGCAGCAGGCGCAGGTTCGGGCGATGTTTGCAGAGTCGCTGGAGGCCGTAATTAGTCAGCGTTTAATAAAGAGGGCGGGAGGTGGTCGGGTGGCGGCGATTGAGGTGTTGATCGGTACTACAGCGGTCAGGCACCTTATCCGAGAAGGTAAATCACACCAGCTTTATAGCGTTATGCAGACATCGCACCAGCTTGGTATGCAAACGATGGAGCGACACCTAGCCGAGCTTTCAACGCGTGTGGGCCTAGCACTTGATCTCGGCTCTGTTTAATTTAAGCTTTCAAACACCTCAACTGCGTGAGGATCACCTTAATGTTCAAGTTACTGGAAAAAATCTCTCAGAAATCCCCGCTCATCGGATGCGCTATATAATCGCTAAGGGGCAGGGCACTTAGAGATGCTTGAGCGCCAGCAAGCATTCTAAATGGTTACTTATCTTTCCTTCTTCAGGCGATCTGTAGGTTATTGAATTAATTCAATCTCGGCGCATTGATAATACGTGAGATAGGTGCGATTTCGGATTACAGGTAGCTGTTATTTGCTATATACTTAATAGACACCTATGGACGAGACCACAAAATCTATCGTTGAGCGCGTTGCAATTCGCTTTCCCAAGCCGACCCTAGTGCCGAGTGGGCATGTCTGCTCGGTGTTCTTCGACTGCTTCCAACTTACCCCGAGCGATCACGCGCGGCTTGCAGCGGATGCCGTCGGTCACCTGGAGCACGACGCCTTTGATATCGTCGTTGGCATAGCATACAGCGGGATCCACTATAGCGCCGCAGTTGCAGGAGGGCGTAAGGTTGTAATCCTCCAAAAAGATGGCAGATTTTTCGGACCCGATCTTAAGGGACTACGGGTCATGGTCGTCGATGATGTTGTGTTTTCAGGACGCCATATGCTCGAAGCGGCGGAAAAAATTGAATCAGAGGGTGGGCTCGTCGTCGGATACACCTGTATTATCGATCGCTCTTCAGGGAAGTTTCCGGATGCAAGCACAGGAGCAGTTCAAAGGCCTTTGTGGAGTGCGTTCCAGACCGATATGGAGTAAACTCCAGTCCGTTATTACCTCGTAAGGAACCCCATGTCTGATACTAATCCCTGGAAAAATACGGGCACTAAGCTTATCTATGAAAACCCCTGGATCCGGGTACGAGAGGACCAGGTGATCTCTCCTACGGGGAGTGTGGGCATTTACGGTGTGGTTGAAACCAGACTAGCAACTGGGGTGGTTGCTCTTACGGATGATATGCAGATCTATCTGGTCGGACAGTATCGTTATCCGGTTGAGGAGTATTCGTGGGAGATTCCTGAAGGTGGGGCCAATCACGGTGAGTCTGGTCTTAGCGCAGCACAACGTGAGCTTAAGGAGGAGACCGGTCTTACCGCCAAGCAGTGGGAGCGTCTAGGAGGAGAGGTGCACCTTAGCAACTGCTTCTCAGATGAGCGCGGAGAGCTTTTTCTTGCGCGGGGATTAACTGCTGGGGATGCAAGCCCAGATGATACCGAGCTCCTTAGGATTAGATCTATGCCATTTTCTGAGGCCCTAGAGATGGTAGATCGTGGCGCTATTAAGGATAGCCTCTCTATAATCGCCATTCTAAGGGCTGCTCGGTTACTTTATCCTAACGGTGTGTTGTTGAGTTGAACAGATCGTGAGTTTTCTAGAGACACAATCTGCCAAGGGCTTAATCAAAGAAGCGAAGCTAGATGCCGTTAAGATCGGAGCAGGAGAGACCTATCTTCCGGCGCTAGGGGTCTTTCTAGGTGGAACGCCGCTGCAAATTGGAGCACTCTCGACATTACCGTTCCTGATTGGGGCGATAGCACAGAGCTGTGGTATGTGGCTTGCGGAAAAAGTGCGCAGCCGACGGCAGCTCTCAATTCGATTGATTCGTACACAGGCGTTACTCTGTCTTCCGATCGCAGTAATTCCATTTGCATTCGAGTCGGGCTGGTATGCTGTCGCCATATTAATCGCTGTGGCGGCACTGTATCAGATCACAATCGGTATGCTTGCGCCGGTCTGGAGCAGTCTCGCCGGGGACATTATACCACCAACATCGCGCGGCGAATTCTTTGGATTTCGCAATAAGTGGATGGCGATCCTGACCTTCGCCGGTGTGCTCTTCGCCGGACAGGTGATGCACTACTGCTCAGAGCGAAAGATGACAGAGTGCGGATTCCTGGTGATTATGACGCTGGCCGGAATCGCGCGCTACCTCTCCGCATCTCCACTAAGCACGGTCTCTGACCCGCTGCTGCACGTTCCGCATGAGGCGAAGTTCTCATTTTGGCAGTTTATCAGCAGAGCAAAACACTCGAACTTTGTTAAGTTTGTGTTTTTTGTGTCGTTCATGAACTTCTCGGCCGCTATCTGTGGGCCATACTTTGCGATGTATATGCTTAATAATCTCTCCTACTCATACCACGAGTACACACTGGTTGTTGCTGCGGTAATGTTGGCGCAGTTCCTAGTGATGCGCTCCTGGGGGGCTATTAGCGACCAGTTCGGTAATCGCAAGATCCTGACCGTATGTGGGACACTCGTTTCGTTTAATCCCTTATTATGGTTGATATCCTCTAAGCTCTGGTTCGTTATCCTCGTTCAGATTTACAGCGGGATATTCTGGGCAGGGTTCAGTCTAGCGGCCGCCAACTTTGTGTTTGATGCCGTTAGCGTATCAAAGCGCGCGCGCTGCTTCGCCTATCAGGCCATTATTAACGGCGTGCTGGTATTTGCTGGGTCGTTGCTCGGTGGTTTTTTAGTAACGCATGTGCCCTCCACGTGGGGCAGGCAATTAGCCTATTTCGTAGAGCCTTCGCCCTTCCTTGTGCTCTTCGCTATCTCAGGCGTACTCAGGGCGTTCGGGGTTTTAGTTATCTTGCCAACCTTTAAGGAGGTTCGGCAGGTAGAGAGTATTCGGGGGCATCAGTTGCTGATTAGAATCAGTTCAGTTAGACCGATCTGGGACGCCACCTTTGCGTTTGTCTCAAATAGTTATGAAGTTGTATCTGGTCGCAGGCGGGGGCGGTAGATTGTGATCTTGCAACGTTTTGCCTCTGATGAAAATAGAATTTAGGTACTACTAAAGCCTTATTAAAAACGGGTATCTCAGCTTGGAGGCACTCTGTAAGTGGCGCAGAAAATGAGCTGTAGTAGTTCGGTTAATTTAGAGCTAATATCAGATGTTACTGTTTTTGGAGATATTTCTATGTCTGGATGGTTTTGGATCGCCGCTGGGCTCGCTCTGTGTATCATGGAGCTAGTGGTTATCTCTGGATTCTTCCTTTTTCTACTGGGAGTATCCGGACTGCTGCTCGGTCTATTAGTCTTAAGTGGGCTTTTCCCGACCTGGCCGATTCAGGCCGCTGTATTTTCAGTACTAGCTGTCATAAGTTGGCTTGTCTTTGGAAAGCGGCTTCAGGGTGCCATCGGAGTTGCTAAAGGCCGAGCTGATGATACCAAAGGGAAAGAGATTAGAGTTGTTGAAGAGATCGCTCCAGGGCAGCTAGGTTCCGGGGAGCTTTGGGGCTCGCCTTGGCGTATTAAGAATATAGATGCCGAGGTTCTCCCGGCAGGCTCTGAGTGTGTGGTGGTTGATACCGAAGGGGTAACGTTGCGAGTTACCCGCAAGAGATAATTTTCAAGTTCGCAGTCTACATAAAAATTACATAGATGGGGATGATGCTATGATAGGGATAGTTGCTGGTGTCTTGGTATTGCTTGTTATCACGACGATCTTCAAGGGAGCGGTGATCGTTCCGCAACAGATGCGTTATGTAGTTGAACGATTAGGGCAATACCGCGATACGCTCGATGCGGGATTCCATGTATTAATTCCTTATTTTGATATCGTGCGCTATCGACACTCGGTTAAGGAGCAGGTGATCGATATCCCAGAGCAGGTATGTATTACGAGTGATAACGTCCAGGTTGCTGTCGACGGAGTTCTATACATACGCATCATTGATGCACAGTCTGCTTCGTACGGTATCGATGACTACCTCTTCGGTATGACACAGCTAGCACAAACAACCTTGCGCAGTGAGATCGGAAAGATCGAGCTAGACAAGACCTTCGAAGCCCGCGCTCATATCAATTCAAATGTTGTGGTAGAGGTTGATAAAGCGGCAGAGGCTTGGGGCGTTAAAGTTCTGCGCTATGAGATCAAGAATATCACTCCACCACGGGAGGTTATCACCGCAATGGAGAAGCAGATGAAGGCCGAGCGAGAGAAGCGCGCTGTGATCCTCTCTTCAGAGGGGCAACGTGACTCGGCAATAAATGGCGCAGAGGGGGAGAAGCAGCGTCAAATCAAGGCATCCGAAGCAAGCATGATGGCTCAGATTAATACCGCCAAGGGTCAAGCTGAGGCCATCCTTGAGGTTGCTCGCGCTACGGCTGAGGGGCTGCGTATGGTTGGGCAATCGTTAGAGGTACAGGGTGGACGGTTGGCGATGGAGCTTCGTATCGCAGAGCAGTATCTTCCTGAGTTTGGTCGAATCGCTCAGACCGCTAACACGATTGTTATTCCGGCCAACTTAAGTGATGTTGCGGGCGTAATAGCCATGGCTAAGGGGATATTTAAGCCGTCAACGAACGGAGGCAGCGTTTCTGCAGTTGAGGGCGAGGCCCCACGTATTAACAGGTCACAGAACGGAGAGGAGCAGAGTTACTAAATATGAAAGAATTTGCGGCTCGTTGGGGCGTCCCGGTAGTGCTGGGGCTATTTGTTTTGGTGATACTGTTGCGCGAGGCTGCTCCACAAACCATCTTTGCGTCAGAGCAGGAACGTCTTCAATTTCTGCAAGAGATTGATGAGCCCTCTTCAACTAGGGTCGTAGCGCTGGTGACAGACTGGTGCCCGGCCTGCCGTTCCCTTGAAAGCTCCCTTAATACGGAAAAGATTCCATTTGCGCGGGTAAATATAGAGCAGAGTGAGCCGGGTCGAAAACTCTTTGAGAGGTGCGTAAAGGCCGGGGGATCTAGGGGCATTCCGAAGGTTATCTTGGACCGGGAGATGGTTTCATCGCGTGCTGTATTTGCTGAGTTCTCTGCGAGCAGAGAGGTAGTAACTAAAAGCGGCTTGCAATGATGCGCATTCGTCCGAAGTATAGCAGCACCTCGCTTTCATGAGTGGAGATATCCGAGCTGCTGAAATCTCTCTCTAGTGTACCTAAGTTGCCAGTCTCCTCCTCGGGGATCTTCATGGTTGCAAGCTCTTTGCAAAGTTTAGAGATAATGTTCCAGCGATTACTGCGGCTGTTAGAGTTACAAAATTCGACCCGTACCACGGGAGATGCGTGATCAAAGTTAGTATCATCGTTAACAGAGTCACAGATGCTGGAGGTTGCCTCAGAAGCAAATACAACGGAGTACTTACCAAAGTTTGATGAAAGGCCGTGTATTCGGACCAAAGAGCACGTTTCTGAATCTGTCAGAACCCCTCCCTCATCATCGTATAGTTCCTGTGAATCTTCTGTTGGAAATAGATCCGAGGATTCAGGGTAATTAAGATTCTCCTCCGGAGTAAATAGCTCATCTGAAAGATCGGCATCTTCTGTAAACTGCGACGCAAAAAAAGTATCGAGATCTCTTAGCTCCTGTTCCTTGTCAACGGAGCCAAGCTCGACCGAGCGCTCGAAACTTACGGTTGTTGGCGTTGAGAGGTGCGTGCTTGCGCGTAAAAGCCTCTCTACGGAGATGCTTGAACCGTTAGTTGCGTACATGCTAGCTGTGTGAATTAGGAGGCTTGAAAGAAGATTGCGGCCCGCTTGTGGGTTGAACTGCTTTGGATCGATAGTAGAAAGTATGCATCCCTGTTCGCCGTAGTCCGGTTGACAGTATTCAATAGCTTCGATGCCCCAGGCATGCCGACTATGCTTGCTATTCAGATCCTCTACCATGTGAGCTGATTGAATCGGTGCAAGGGTGGATAGGGTTTCTAGCACCAATTGCGGAGAGACCTCAGAAAACGAGGTCCCAGATTCAAATGTCTGAGTCCTCTCAGGCGCAAGGTGTTGGAAGCTACTACTTGTATCTGAAATGCCCAACAGATGACCGATTTTGTTGATACAGTCCCAACGCTCCTCAACGGATAGTCTGCCGAGTTCGAATCGAAGATTAATTATTGACCTACTGCTGTCAAGTTTCACTAACTCAACGATCGGATACTCAGGTTCACTTCGTGAGTCGATTACGCTTATTACATGGAGCTGCTCATTCGGCAGATGCTGATCTGAGAGTAGAAAGACCCTCTTCTGCTGAACTACAAGCGGTGTCGGCTCAAAGTAGGCAGAGATAAGCTCCGATCCTTTAATGCAGGTGCCATCATTAATCAGGTCGAAGAGTTCGCAGCTTACTAGATTAAAGAGATCGGGGGCGATCTCCGTAAGTATCTCTTTGATCATGGTAGGGCTTACAGCTGGTACTATGCAGGCGAACGGTATCTCGGCGCTAAGGGAGCGCAGAGTAGGAGATTTAAGGGAATTAAACGGCGAAGCCTCAGAAGCTTCGTGGATAGGCTTGCTAGGACTGTTTCTTTGGTCCGGTTCTAACACAACAGCTCCATACGATAGGTTACAGATTAACCCGTTCACGAACGCAGAACTGCCCACGCTCATTCACTCCTACCCGCGCTGCTACCACCTCTGAATCGTGCTGAAAGGCAACGATCGCATCCTCTTTGTGCGCTCGCTCTAGAAAGGCAAGCTTCTCTCGTAGCAGGGTCTCGGCGCATACGTCGTACCCCATATGATACGCTAGGGGCAGGTGATGTGAGGTAGGGATCAGATCTGTCGGAAAAAATATGCGCTCCCCCTCTCCAACCACCTCTAACCACTGCTGCCCAGCTGTGTGCCCATCAACGCGGTGTAGGAAAAGTCCCGGCACGATCTCAGTCGTTCCATCATAGAGCGCGAGCCGCGCCTTTTTTAGGGGCTCAATGTTTTCCATCAGGTAGCTCGCCTTGTCCTTGGGGGAGGGGTTTTGAGCCTGAGCCCAGTTGGCGCTCTGTAGGTGTACCTGAGCGTTGGGATAGGTCAGTTGAAGATCTCCCGCTGCATCACGATACGAAATGCCACCTGCATGATCAAAGTGCAGATGTGTAAGGATCACATCTGTTATTAGCTCTGGTTTATAGCCGCGCGCTAGCTCTGAATTCGACTTAATGCCGTAGAGTTGGCGTGGCTTTTCGCCCCATTTTTCGCCCATCCCTACATCAACGAGGAAGGTGCGCTGACCCTCCTCTATTACAAGTGAGCGACATACAAGCGGGATACAGTTCTCATCATCAGCGCCAATGGTGCGAGACCAAAGGTTTTTAGGAACGGAGCCGAACATGCACCCACCGTCGAGACGAAAGGAACCAAAAACTATTGGGGTAACTGTAAATCTACCAAGTTTCATATACGCCAGCTCGGTTGTCTTTTTTCGATAAAGGCTTGCATGCCCTCCTTGGCCTCTAGCCCAAGGCTAAGCAGGGCGCTGCGATCGGCCAATTCATGAAGGGATAAGAGGTAATCGCGCTCTGAAGAGTCGAGCATAGCAGCCTTAGATGCTCTTAGGGCAGCAGCACCCTGTTGCATAATATCCTGACAGAGCTTGAGCGCCTCTGCATTCAGGAGTACTGGCGGAACTATTCGATTAACGAGTCCTATCTCAAGCGCCCTGACAGCGCTAATACGCTCACCGGTAAGAACCAATTGAGATAGCGCCTTGTGCCCAACTACGCGGCTAATGGGGGCCATAACAACCAAGGGAGCAAGTCCAATTCGCACCTCCGGTAGTCCAAAAACTGCATCATCGGAAGCGATAGTGATGTCACAAGCAGCAGCCAGACCGCAGCCCCCAGCAAGAGCAAAGCCATGCACCCTGGCAACAACTGGAACCGGACAACGGTGAATCGTTTCAATCAGGGTTGCAATTGAGCCAAAAAACGCTCGACGGGAATCGGGGGAATCTGCGTTGAGCAGCTCGCTTAGGTCAGCACCCGAGCAGAAAGCCTCCGTCCCGGCGCTGCACAGTAGCACGCAGCGTGCAGAGGGCTGAGCACTAACGGATTTAAAGGCAGAGATAAGAGCATTGATAGTATCTGCCGTAAGACAGTTTCGAGACTCGGGGCGATTTATAGTTATCGTAATAAGAGTAGAGGAGCGATCCACTAGGACCAGTTCCGGAGTAGCAGTCATCGACTTACCTCATAGTAGAGAAGAGCTTAAGCGCATTACTGGTAGTTATCGCCGCTACCTCCTCAAGGGGCAACCCTTTTAGTGTAGCAAGACAGCGCGCCGTTTCAAGTACAAACGCAGGCTCGCATCTCTTTCCTCGGTGCGGCTCAGGAGCCATGAATGGAGCATCTGTTTCAACCATCATCTGCTCTAGCGGGATAGCTTTGCAGATAGTGCGGAGAGCCTCGGCCTTCTTAAAGGTCAGGGTACCTGGAAACGATACGAGGAAGCCGATAGCTCTTAACCGCTCGGCAAAGGCTGCGTCCTCAGCGTAGCAGTGAAAGACCCCACCAACCGCACTAGCATTTTTCGTTTCAAGGAGCTTCAGGCACTCCTCTCCAGCCTGCCTTGAATGAATAATCAGGGGCTTTTTAACGGCTAGGGCCAGCTCTATCTGCAACTCAAAGTATTCGTACTGTTTATCAATCGGCGCCAAGTTTTTAAAAAAATCTAGCCCCGTTTCCCCGATCGCAACGACCTTGGGGTGCTCGGCGAGTTTCTTGAGATCTGAGATATCTAAGTCTTGTCCAGCATCGTGTGGATGAATCCCTGCACTAGCCCAGATCCAATCATAACTTTCTGCCAGGGCGATAGCACCCCTGGTAGATGCCAGCCCACGACCAGCGCCGACCGTCAGGATACGGGTTATTCCATTGGCCCTGGCGCGCTCGATACACGCCTCCCTATCGATATCAAACAACTCAGAGTCTAAATGTGTATGCGAATCGAGCAGTTCAAGTGCCATAGCGCCTATCAAAGAGTGTAGCCGCTACCTGACACGTGAGCCGGAAGGTAGGGGCTTATCCGGCATAAGGAGCGCTAAAGCTCCATCGCTATCGGTCGAGGCAGCAAGTAGCATGCCCTGACTCTCAACGCCCATTAACTTTGCTGGCTTTAAGTTAGCAACGATAACGATCTGGCGACCAATGAGTTGCTCAGGCGTATAGTGCTGCGCGATGCCGGAAACGATCTGGCGCTTTCCGTGCTCTCCCAGATCTACCTGAATACGATAGAGCTTTTTTGACTTAGGCACGGCTTCAACGCTCTCGATAGTAGCGGTACGGAGCTTTATCTTTGCAAAGAGATCTATATCGATCTCTTCATCGGCTAGTACCGGCGGGGGAGCGCTAGGAGCTATTGGTAGGGGTACCTCTGTGGTTTCGTTTGGCGTATTCATTGATAGTCCTTAAATATATATAGAGTTTCTGTTAATTGAGGGGTGTTGTCTAGATCTAGCGCAATAGCTCTTCAAGCATGGTTGGCAGTAGGTTCGGGGTATTCTGGTAACCGCTGGCGCGCTCCAGGTTGCAACTTCGTAGCACCGTTAGGAGCACCAGGGTTGGATTCGCATGCCTGTCGACTGCGAGATACTCTGCGTCGATAATGTTCTGAAGAGCTGTTGCCCAGACGGAGGCAGCGGCCTGATCGTTATTACAGCACAGCAGCCTCTCTCGAATTGAGGTGCGTAATAATGCAAGCAGCTCCTTGACTCCGATCTTATTGCCCCCCCATTCCTGCGCAGCACGTCCGATTCGCCGCGCGTCCCCCTTAAAGGCAGCATCAAGAACCTCGCGTACCTCATCCGCGAGCTCCTTTCGATCCTTAAGGGTCTCTAGATCACAGAGGGAACCTTCAGCAAGTGCCGCGATCGAATCGGACACCTCTGTAGCGCCCCGTTCAGTCAGGATATGCTTTATCTCCGTCGGTGAGAGGCGATCGAAGAACCAGCGCTGGCACCGAGATAGGACCGTTTGCGGCAAGCGAGTTGGGCTAGCAGCAAGCAGGATATAAAAGGTCTCAGGTCTAGGTTCCTCTAAGGTTTTAAGGAGCAGGTTAGCTCCAATCGTTGCGATCTCATCTGCATCGTTTAGGATTGCAACTCTGCGGCCCCCCAGGAACGCCTTTAGACTTAGTCCGTCGAGGGTCTCGCGCAGGTCGTCCATTGAGGCTGCGCCCGTACCAAAGGTGATCGTATGCAGGTCCGGATGATTTTTTGAGTTAAAGAGCACACAGGCCTGGCATGAGTTGCAGCCCCCCTGTGGCCCAAAAGGTTTTTGCTGGCAGAGGAGTTGGCGCGCAAGCTCATAAGCAACGAGTTGTTTGCCGATGCCCTTAATTCCTGTGAAGAGTAGAGATCCAGGAAGTCGCTCCTGTTGCGCAAGGAGGGCGAGAGCTGCGCGTTGTTGGGTGTGGCCGTGAATTGTCGTCACGAGGTTACAATAGGATTAAAGGATGGGATAAGGAAGGGTCAAGTGAGTCCAAAAACGCAACTATTCACCCCAGTATAAGCTTGTCGCTGGCTAGAAAGATTCGATCTTGCGATCGGTCTTAAAGCCCCCTCCTTTGTTGACGTCCCCTGATCGTGGACGCTTATTTTAGGGGTGAATAGTCATTATTTCCACCCCAGTTTGCTCCGCAAACTCGCCCCTTGATAGGGGCTAACGTACACGGGGCTGACCCGGTGAATAGTTACCCAAAAACGGAGAAAGTTATCCTTTGCAGCTCCTCAGGGGGCAACATGCCATCGAGCACTAGAAAGGGCACCGGGGAGGTGTCAGCGCACTCCAGGAATCCGTGCCTAATGCGTTCATGAAAAGCGAGCTCCTCATCCTCAAAGGAGTCCTTTCCGTTATCCTGGCGTGAGGCTATCCGTCGCAGCGCTTGATGCGGCTCAAGATCAAGCAGCACCACCAGATCCGGCAAGGTCGTCTGCACAGCGAGGGCGTTTGCTTGGTCGATCCAGTCACGACGAATACCACGGCCGTGCCCCTGAAAGGTAACGGTGGAGTAGAGGTACCTGTCGCACAGCACCCAGGAGCCTCGGTTGAGCGCCGGTACGATAACCTTGTCGACATGTTCGGCGCGACTAGCAGCAAAGAGCAACAGCTCTGTGCGGTCAGATTTTTTCTCGCCCGACCACTCAAGTAGGAGCTTGCGTAGCTCCTCTCCTAGCGGAGTCCCGCCAGGCTCGCGTGTCTCTAGCACCGCTGTCGAGGCTTGCTTAAGCCTCTGCGAAAGGGCGCGCAGGAGGGTCGTCTTGCCACAGCCATTTATGCCCTCAAAGGCAACGAAGTTGCCTTGCTTGGGCAGGCGGAAGCTATCGGCATTAACTCTCATGGCACTCCTCAGCTAGATCCTCGAGCAATAATCGCTACGATATGCCGCAGCTGCTTTTAATCTCTGAGATCTTAGACTCGATGTCATCGTTATATTGACCGGTTGCTACCTGAACACGTTCTCTGTAATCGCCCATAATGATTGCAGCGACAGCAGAGAATGGAATTACTGAGCGAACTCCGGAAAGAATCTGCTTTCCAACGGAGGCCTTCTCATTCTCGAGAATCTCAATATCTGAGCGCGCAGTGCCGCAGTTGATCTCTTTATCCAGCGATATGATAGAATCCTCGGAGATGCTAGGACGGGGAGAGATATCTTTACGTTGAGAACATGCAACGCAGAGAAGGAGTAGGGCAATTAGGGGTATGTGTGTCGTTCGCATATGTGAGTGGAACTCAAAAAAGTATAGACGGTTAGATCCTGATTCGGGCAGTAGAGAATACATTATGTCACAATCGGTTGTGAAAACGTATACAACCGTAATATATGGCCAATAGCAGCAGAGTGCCTTATATAAAACTGAAAAAGCAATTATCTAAGTTGTATAGCCACCTATAACAAGCTAATATTACAGCTCTTTTTGGTATAACAAGGGGCTATTGCTGGTTGCCCACATGTTTTTGGGCATTCCTGCAAACAGGCTGTCGTAGTAGAGATGGTTCGGGCAGAGGAGACGGCGTTACGTTAACGTTACGCTGCCCATGCAGAGTTGTTAAGGAGTTCTATGCCGATCTTTCCAACAAGCCTTAAACAGGAGTCTAGGGACCGATACCTTACCTATGCGCTCAGCGTCGTGTCAGGGCGCGCACTTCCTGATGTGCGAGATGGTCTAAAGCCGGTACAGCGCCGCATCCTGTACGCCATGTTCCAGAACTTAAACCTGACGCCCTCAAATAATCACCGCAAGTCCGCAGCGGTTGTCGGAGAGGTGCTAGCTCGATTTCATCCGCACGGCGACGTTGCCTGTTATGAAGCGATGGTGCGCATGGCGCAGGACTTCTCTCTGCGCTATCCACTCGTTGATGGCCAGGGGAACTTTGGCTCCCTTGATGGCGATAATGCTGCAGCTTACCGTTATACAGAGGCGCGACTGCGCCATATCGCAATTGATGTAATTGGAGAGATTAACGAAGAGACCGTTATCTTTCGCGACAACTTCGATTCGACAGTTGTTGAGCCGACTGTTCTGCCGAGCCGCATTCCGAACTTATTAATAAACGGAGCTACCGGCATCGCGGTCGGTATGGCAACAAGTATTCCGCCGCACAACCTAAAGGATACTATTAAGGCGCTGCTAGAGCTTTCGAAAGATCCAGAGCTCTCGGTTTCTAAGTTAACGGCCTTAATTAAGGGACCAGATTTCCCAACAGGCTGTAGTATTCTTAATACACAGCGCGAGCTGGTTGAGATGTATGAGACAGGACGGGGCTCTGTGCGAATGCGCGGTGAGTGGCAGATTGAAGACCAGGGGCGCGGCAAACAGGCGCTGATCGTTAGTTCAGTTCCGTATGCGATAAACAAAGCTACCCTGGTTGAGCGTATCGCCGGGTTAATAATCGATAGAAAGCTACCGCAATTAGTGGATGTGCGTGATGAATCAACGCAGGAGGTTCGTATCGTGCTTGAGCTTGCGCCTGGGGCCGATCCAGAGCTTGCAATGGCGTACCTATTTAAAAACACACCGCTAGAGTCTAACTTTGCGGTGAATCTAACGGCGCTTGTGCCGAGCCAGGGGAGCTCTGCCCGTCCAGAGCTGCTCTCACTTAAAGATTTCCTCAGTCATTTTCTTACCTTCCGCGCTGAGGTTACCGAGAAGCGCTTGGTCTTTGAACGCAAGCAGCTTCTTGAGCGTATTCATATCCTGGACGGACTTGTTATCGTTTATGATGCCCTCGACGAAGCGCTCAAGATCGTTCGCAAGAGTGAGGGCAGGAGTGATGCCGCGGATAAGCTCCGTATTCGATTCAAGCTCTCAGAGATTCAGGCGTTCGCCGTGGTAGACATGCGTATTTACCAGCTCTCGCGCACCAATATCGATGAGATTCGAGGCGAGTTAGCCGAAAAGGATAAACGCGTTAAGCAGATTGAGGGGATTATTAAGAGCAAAACTGCTATCTCTGAAATTGTTCGAGCAGACCTTGCAGCGATCTCTGAGAAGTACGGCGATCGCCGCCGTTCAAAGCTGGTTAAGGACAACGTTGATATAGAATTCGATGAGACCCACTACGTTGTGCAGGAAGAGGTGCACGCAATCATTACCACTGATGGTTGGATTAAGCGCATCCGCAGAACAAATGAGCTCTCGTCAACCCGCATGCGCGAGGGCGATGCCATTCTTTCAGCACATGCGCTGACAACGCTTGATTCAGTGGCGCTATTTACGAATCTTGGCTCACTGTTTGTTCTGAAAGTTTCTGATTTCCCGGCATCAGGAGGCTACGGCACTCCGGTACAAAAGGTTCTTAAGTTTAAAGATGGCGAGAAGATCGTGACATCTTTTGGGCTATCAGCATCTGACACGCCGATAGCTTCAACAGGGGCACAGGCGGAGCTTGCTCTTGGTGGAGCGCCTGTAGGTGTATCAAATGAACGATCTCTCAAGGATGGAGATACGGTCGTGCTTGTAGGGCAGCAGGGCACTGGATTCGCACTTACGATGAGCGATATCTCGCAGACGAAGCGCAATGGAAGACGCGTTATGAAGCTGCGCGATGGGGAGTTCATGGTCGCTGCGGCGCCCCTTGCCCCTATGATGGTATTCATAACCCGTGATGGCTCTGGGCTCGCTATCTCTCAGAAAGAGATACCGGTGCGAGATTCCGCTGCCGTAGGAGTTGTTCTGATGGGAGTTCGAGATAACGATGCGCTAGTAGCGTGTTGCGGTACGCAATCGACTAAGATGAAGGGCACCCTGCTGCTTGATCTTAAGACAGGTAAAACTAAGGATATTCCCTTATCAGAGGTGACAAAGGGGCATCGAGCTCTAAAGGGTACCAAGGTGTACTCGAAAGAGGAGATCATCGGGGCCAAAATAGTAGAGATCTAAGCAGGGGCGAGAGCTAGTTGTATAATTTTGTGTGATAAAAAAGAACAAGATGGCGAAGGGCAGTTCATACAGCGCAGTTGATATCGAGGTTCTTGAGGGACTTGATCCGGTTAGAAAACGCCCCGGTATGTATATCGGTGGTACGGATGGGCCTGCAGGGCTGCACCATCTCGTGCGAGAGATAATAGATAACTCGGTTGACGAGGCGATGAACGGGCACGCCGATACTATTACGGTAACGCTCCATAAGGACGGCGAGAGCGTTACGGTCGAAGATAATGGCCGAGGTATTCCGGTTGATATTCACCCGAAGTTCAAAAAGCCGGCGCTTGAGATAATTCTTACTACGCTGCATGCCGGAGGCAAGTTTAATGACCATAACTATGTGACCGCGGGCGGTCTGCACGGAGTTGGAGCATCGGTCGTTAACGCGCTCTCCGAAACGCTTGAAGCTACTGTTTGTCGCGAAGGGTTTGAGTGGAAGCAGAGCTTTACCCGCGGTAAAACCGATGGGCCGATTAAGAAGGGGGGCGCAACCCGTCGTAAAGGGACCCGGATATTCTTTAGGCCCGATACCGAGATATTTAAGAGCATAGAGTTCTCAGCGGCCCGTCTAGAGAAAATCATCGAGGAAAAATCGTTTCTCTATAAGGGTCTGAGGCTTGTTTTTAACGATTTGAAGAACGCCACAGAGCGCACCTTCTACCATCCGGAGGGGATTAAGTCCTTTCTCAGCTCGCTACTTACGTTAGCAAGCCAGACTCCCATTAGTGGAGAGTGCTTTGATCTTGATCGAGTAAACGGCATTAAGATTGAAGTTGCATTTTGTTGGACTGAGTCAACTCAGGAGCAGCTGCACTCCTATGTTAACGGTATCCATACAAAGGGTGGCGGAACGCATGAGGAAGGTTTCAAGACCGGACTCTCAAAGGCTATAAGAAACTACATCTCGGTTCACGATCTTCTTCCGAAGGGTGTTAAGATAACAGGAGAGGATATCCGCGAGGGGCTTATAGCTGTTATTTCGGTGAGTGTTCCAGGATCTGTTAGTCAGCTTCAATTTCAGGGCCAGACTAAAGACCGCCTTAACAATCCAGAGATCGAGCCGCCACTTGATGCTCTGCTTAAGAGCTTTGAAAACGTACTGAATTCAAAGCCTAGTGTTGCCAATGCGCTCGTGGAGCGTATCACCTTAGCGGCTAAGGCGCGTGCGGCAGCGCGCTCCGCTTCGCAGGGCATCAGCCGAAAGATCGGCATTAGTCATCGCCTTAATTTACCGGGTAAGTTAGCGGATTGCTCATCAACCAAGCCTGATTCATCTGAGGTCTTTATCGTAGAGGGAGATTCCGCAGGTGGTAGCGCCAAGCAGGGTAGGGACCGTGCGATTCAGGCTGTATTGCCGTTGCGTGGAAAGGTTCTTAACTCGGTATCAACAACGGAAGCTAAACTGCACGAGAACAAAGAGCTGCTTGATTTAGTTTCAGCGCTTGGCTGTGGCATCGGTAAAAATATCAGACTAGATAAGCTGCGTTACTCGAAGGTCATAATTCTAACCGATGCTGACGCTGATGGAATGCATATCTCGGCTTTGCTGATGGCGTTCTTCTATAAATTCCTGCGCCCCCTCGTTGAAAAGGGACACCTATACATCGGTATCTCACCGCTCTATCGCCTCAGATTCGGAAGCGGTTCTAAGGAGGAGGTTCTCTGGGTGTATTCGGATGAGGAGAAGGAGGAGATCCTCAAGGAGCGAGGGACGCGTGGAGCGCGAGGTAAGGTTCACATTACACGCTTTAAGGGATTAGGTGAGATGAATCCGGAAACCCTCTGGGATACCACCCTCAATCCAAAGACCAGAAAGCTGCTTCAGTTGACGGTTGAGGACCCTATTGAGGTCGATGCCATGCTTGAAAGTTTATTAGGAAAGGATCCAAGTGAGCGATATAGGCTTATTCAGGAAAACGCACATCGTCTTGAGGTGGATCTATAGCTATTAAAAGCCTCATTGTAACAGGTACTTAGCGCGGAGGTGCGACTACTGCTGCGAATAAGTGAGGTTTAAGCGATAGTCAAATAAGGCACGGAAGAGAGGAGAGTTTCTCTCCGTATTTACACACACATAGCTGATATACTATGTATCAGGGACGTTCAGCGGATAAGATAGAGATATCGAGTTCGAATTGGTTCTCAGAGTAAGTAATAGTGGGCGTTAGCCCGGGGTGAACGGCGAGTAGCTCTGAGAAGTATTCTGTAGTTAGGGCCTACATGGCTAAAAGTATTTTCAAGTTCGTTAAAGATTCCCTTCCAAAACTTGGTGCCTCTGATCCTGTGTTGTTAAAGCAGGAGGAGGAGTTGCAGTTCAAGACCGTTGAGATGGGAACGAAGGGCCCAGAGATAGTGCTGTTACACGGCCTATTTGGGGCGTTATCCAATTGGGATACGGTGCAGCCGTTAATGGCACAGTACGCCAAGCCGATGGCGCTCAGCTTTCCACTTCTTACGGCGCATCGCTCAGAGCTCAAGATAAAGGCTTTGGCGCACTATACTGAGCGGTTCGTACTCCAGCGTGGACTTGCCCCGGTAACGATGTGCGGAAATTCTCTCGGTGGACATGTAGCGTTACGGCTCTATTTAGCTGCCCCGCAGCTAGTTGATTGCTTAATTCTAAGTGCTACCAGCGGGCTCTATGAGCACTCGGTAGACTCGCTTCCGGTTCGCCCTGGGCGCGATTTCGTGCTAGAGCATATGGCCAAGGTTTTCGTTAACGAAAAGTTTATCACCGAAGAAGCGATCTCTGAGATCGTCAAGATCCTAGCTAATAAACACCACGTTTTGAGTTTGATTCACGCCGCTAGGAGCGCCAAAAAGGACAACCTTAAGGATCTTTTGGGTGAGGTAAAGGTGCCAACCTTGTTACTGTGGGGAGAGGATGATCAGGTAACGACTATGGAGGTCGCAGAGATGTTCCATAAGCTTATACCTAATTCTACCCTCGTAACGGTTAAGAAGTGTGGGCATGCTCCTATGATTGAGCACCCTGAGTGGTTCTCCGGTGAGGTTGAGAAGTTCCTGCGCCAGCACTCCCGTCACGCCGTAACGTTAAAGTAATAGAGCTACCTTTACGGGAAGCGCTGTTTTATAGATTGTTTAGCCGGTTACCAATCGGATCAGGGGGTATAACGTGCAGAGGGATACTACTAGCCATCGATTTACTCTAGGTTCAAAGTTACCGCAATTCACCCTGCCTAATGTTGATGGCAAAGAGCTTGGCTCTGATTATCTGCAGGGCGCTCGTGCAAGTTTGGTTGTGTTTCTGTGCAATCACTGCCCATACGTCAAGGGGAGCGAGGAGATGTTAATTGAGATTATTAGACGCTATCAGGCCGAGGGCCTCAAGGCTGTGTGGATCAGCAGTAACGATGCAACGCAGTATCCTGAAGATAGTTTCGAGAAGATGAAGGATAAAGCTAGTCAGATGTCGTTGCCGTATCCCTACCTCTACGATGAGTCTCAAGATGTTGCGCGAGCTTTTGATGCGGCCTGTACTCCAGAGCTCTATCTTTTTGATAAGGATAGCATGCTTGTATATCACGGCACTATTAACGATAGCCCCCGCGATCCCAGTAAGGTCACGCAGGACTACCTCTCTCAGGCAATTGTTGCGGTGCTAGAGGGTAGGACCCCACAACCACAATTTATTAATCCTCTCGGCTGCTCCATTAAGTGGAAGCCAGTTCCATAGTATTTTTTTTAACAGGAGCACCTCATGACACTAGACATCAAGAACCTTCAACGTTTGGCGACAACTGTTCGTACCCTTTCAATCGACGCGGTGCAGAAGGCAAATAGCGGACATCCTGGCCTGCCGCTTGGTGCCGCTGATTTTACCTCGGTACTATGGGCAAATTACCTCCGTTTTAATCCAAAGGACCCAAGCTGGATTAACCGCGACCGTTTTGTGCTCTCAGCTGGGCACGGCTGTATGTTGCTTTATTCTATGTTGCATCTCTTTGGATACGACCTACCGATGAGCCAGCTTCAGCAGTTTCGTCAGTGGGAGAGCATCACCCCCGGCCATCCCGAGTTCGGTATAACTCCAGGCGTAGAGTGCACCACCGGACCGTTGGGGCAGGGGGCTGCAAATAGCGTAGGACTAGCGCTCTCGGGCAAGATGCTTGCGGCCCGTTACGGAGCCGATCTCTTTAACTATAGGGTTTTTACCTTAGTTAGTGATGGTGATCTGATGGAAGGAGTCTCTGCGGAGGCGGGCTCGCTTGCGGGACACATGCAACTCGACAACCTGGTCTACATGTACGATGACAATAAGATCTCGCTCGCTGGTGAGACGGAGCTGTGTTTTACCGAGTCAGTTGCTAAGAGATACGAAGGCTACGGTTGGTTCGTGCAGTCCTGTGATGGTCACAATATGCAGGAGGTTGCGCAGTGCCTCGATCAGGCGCTGGCACAGAGGGGGCGCCCAAGCCTGATCTGTTGTCGTACGTTGCTAGGCTTCGGAAGTCCAAACAAGAGCAATACGCATGAGGCGCACGGCGCGCCACTTGGAGCGGAGGAGATAAAGGCTACCAAGCGAAATCTCGGCTGGCCTGAGGATGCTCAGTTCCTGGTGCCAGAGGATGTGCAGGCATTTATTGCAGCTAGAGTAGAGAAAAAGGTTGAGGAGTCCTCGGCCTGGAAGGGCAGCTTCTCAACCTGGAGATCATCAAACGGTGAACTAGCAAAGCAGCTTGAGAGTCAACTTGCACGCGCAATAGATCCGAAACTAAAGGATGAGCTACTTGCGATCTTCAAGGAGCCCAAGAAGGACGCGACCAGAAACCTCTCTGGTGCTGCAATTCAGGTGATCGCCAAATATGTGCCAGGTTTTGTTGGGGGCTCTGCTGATCTTGATCCATCAACAAAAACGGCGATTAAAGGCGGCGGTGATGTGAGCCACGAAAACTTTGCTGGCAAGAATATTCACTTCGGGGTGCGTGAGCACGCCATGGGGTCGCTTGCGAATGGCTTGGCTTATACGCAGGCCTGGATTCCCTACACGGCTACCTTCCTAGTATTCTCGGATTATATGCGGCCAGCGATGCGGGTCGGAGCTATCTCGCATCTACAGGCGCTCTATATCTTTACGCACGATAGCTTCTGGGTCGGAGAGGATGGGCCAACGCACGAGCCGATTGAGCACGTTATGAGCCTGCGTTTAATTCCAAATATGCGGGTCTTAAGGCCGGCCGATGGAGTTGAGGTTGCGATGTGTTACTACGCAGCACTTACGCATAAGCATGGACCGAGCACCCTTATTTTTAGCCGTCAGAACTTACCGAGCCTAACGCGACCTGCTTCGTTTAGTCCGGATGATGTGCTTAAGGGCGGCTATATTCTTAAAGAGAGCTCGCAGCCAAAGCTTGTGCTTGTTGCTACCGGTTCTGAGGTTGGTGCTGCTGTTGAGGCTGCTACGATGCTGGAGGCCGAGGGCCACTCTGTACAGGTTGTTTCGATGCCGTGTGTTGAGCTCTTTACGGCGCAGTCAGCGGCGTACAAAGCAGAGCTATTCCCAGCCGGTGCTCGTATTGCAGTAGTGGAGGCGGGCGTAACGCTAGGTTGGAGCTCTATCCTTGGTAGGGACGCCCTTGCAATCGGAATAGATCACTACGGAGCGTCAGCGCCGGGCGAGATACTGGCAGAGAAGTTCGGATTTACCGGACAGGCGATTAAGGAGAGGATCGCTGCTTGGATTGAGAGTTAGTTGCTATTCATCACATAAGAATGCACCCCCGTCACCACCTGCGCCATTCTATGGTAGTCTAGGGTCTCGGGAAGATCTTTCTCAGTGTGATAATTCTGATTTCTCAGAAACGCAGTATCCGTAACCATAACGGCATCAAAGTCGTGTTTCCAGTAGTTCAGGTGGTCAGAAAAATCTACACCAGGCAGTAGGCTCGGTGCATTTATCGACAGCGCCGCTAGCTCAGTTGAACGGGTGATCGCTTTTTTAAGCGAGATGGTTGCAGAACTAATGGAGGGGGGGCCAACGACGGCGATAAAGTTGCCGGTTGTGGGGAAGATCCAGGAGAGCGCAGAGGGTGAGTAGCGCTGAGAGTTCGGGGCATCAGAGAAATAACCTATCATCTCAAGACTTATCATAAGGCGTACCTTTTCTTTGGAATGCTTGAGAGATGCAGCATGAACGTAACTGCCCATATCGTTTGTGCGAAAGAATGGGGGCTCCTCCAGTGGATAGGCCACTAGTAACACCTTCATCGGTGGGGGCTGTTGTGAAAACATCCGTCCGAGTTCAAGTAGCGCCGCTACTCCGCTGGCATTATCATCGGCTCCAGGCAGCTCACCGTAGGTGTCGTAGTGCGCTCCGATTATTATGGTCCCCTCTGAATCAGGGAGTCCATACTCAGATATCACATTATGGAAGCATATATCGTTAACCAGGTAAGTTTGTAACGAGACGCGTGCGTTGTGAGTCTGAAATGTATACGCGGTATCATCGGCGATTGTGCTGAGTTGTTGCTGATGGTTAAAATCGCGCGGCCCCATCGTAAGCGAGAGCTTACGCACGGTATCCTCCAGGCGTGAGGGATCTGCAGTAATGCTAACCTTCTCCCTTGTTGTTGTGAAGTTAAAGGGGCGGGCCACAAATAGCCACAATGCACTCAGAAAGAGCGCGATAAGTACTAACAGTTGAAAAACGAGCTTAATAAACTGAGCCATCTACCTCACCCACAATGATGTAGTGAGATCCATTTGCCCCATTAAACTAACCGGTGCGGGGGAGTTAATACTCCTTATCGATCTCGTCCTCAGAGATGGTCTCTCCGTTAATAGCGCGGCGCAGGAGTTGGCTGGGCTTGAACTTAACTACCCGACGAGCACGCAGGATGATCGTCTCGCGTGTTTGCGGATTGCGACCGCGGCGAGCCGGCTTAGCCTTAACTTCGTAACATCCGAAGCCTGAAAGCATCACCTTAGCATCCTTGTCGAGCGCCTCCTTGATCAGCTCAATGTAGTCTTCAACTACCTGAGCAGCCTTCTGCTTATCTATGTCGATAGCGGCATAGATAGAATCAGCAAGGTCAGCCTTAGTTAAACAATAGCGTGAGTTACCCATAATAGAAGCTCCATCCAGGTATGATCGAAGGTCAATTAACCTAGTTACTAAATGATGACAAGAGGTTACAGCTAAGCACCAGTATCCAGTTGCCTATGTACCATAAAAAACAGCAAGTGTGGACTAAATACCGACCAATTGGCAGTATCTTGTAGTATATAAGCAGCATCTAAAAACAAACAGCAGCTCTAACCAGCACACGCTCGCTATCTACTAAGACGCACCTAGTGGGTAGAGAAGATTCAATATGTTACGAAAATAACTTCTTAACTACTAGCATCAGGGAGTGGGCTAAAGAGGCTTTCAAGATCCATCTTTGAGAGATTTGCAGTTGATAGCCCGTTCTCATTGATAAGGGCGTCAACCAATTTCGATTTCTTAGCCTTAAGGGTCATGATCTTCTGCTCGACCGACTCCTCGGTCACTAAGCGATAGACTGAGACCGTCTTGCTCTGCCCGATGCGGTGAGCACGGTCAACGGCTTGGCTCTCAACAGCAGGGTTCCACCACGGATCGTAGATAATAACGGTATCTGCCGCCATAAGATTAAGACCTGAACCGCCAGCTTTAAGGCTAATTAGGAAGAGGCGCACCTTATCGTCCTGTGAGAAGCGATCGATTAGATCTTGGCGGTTGCGTGTAGCGCCATCTAGGTAGAGGTACTCCGTGCCGATCTCGTCGAGCCAGCCCCGTATAATCGATAACATGCCACGGAACTGACTGAAGAGTAGGATCTTTCTGCCAGAGTCGAGCGCCTCTTGGGTCAGGTCCTTCAGTAGATTGAACTTACCTGAGTCGTAGCCCTGTAGGTCACTAAAGGCCTCGATAGAGTTCGGATGGTTGCACACCTGACGTAAGCGCAGCAAAGCCGCAAGGATTGAGATGCTCGCACCCTGAATACCTTTTTTCTTAATAGCTTCAAAAACCTTCGGACGTACTTCATTCAGGATCTGGTTGTACATCGTGCGTTGGCTCGGCGTCATATCGACGTGCAGTACCGACTCGATCTTGGCTGGCAGCTCCTTCTCTACGTCGGCTTTGAGGCGACGCAGGATAAAGGGCCTGGTCTTTGCATTAAGCATCTGAGCAACCTGTGTGGAGTTGCCGCCTTCAAGGATCGGGCGCTCGATATTCGAACGGAAGAATTCTGCTGATCCGAGGTATCCCGGCATAAGAAAGTCCATAATGGACCAGAGCTCCATCGGCCTGTTCTCAGTCGGGGTGCCAGTTATGGCGAGGCGGCGGCGAGCACGGATAGCTTTAGCAGCTTTTGTGGTGGTTGCCTGAGGATTCTTAATATTTTGGGCCTCATCAAGAACGAGGTATGAGAACTCAAAGCGCTCCAACTCGTATCTATCGAGTCGTAAGAGCGCATAAGAGGTCAGGACGAAATCGGCATCTGGTACCTGATCAAAGAGTACTTTGCGCCCCGGGCCATGCAGCATTATGGACTTCATGCCGGGTGTAAAGCGACGAATCTCGTAGGTCCAGTTTGTAATAACCGAGGTTGGAGCAACTATTAAGATCGGTTTTTTAGCTTCCTTTTTGCCCCGTTTATCACGCAACATTTGGAAGAAGGCCAGCGCCTGAACGGTCTTACCGAGTCCCATCTCATCGGCCAGGATGCCGCCCAGTTCAAACTCATGCAGGAAGTTAAGCCAGCTAATGCCATCCTCCTGATAGTTTCGCAATTCGCCGATAAAGCCCTTGGTCGCCTTGACCGGTTTAATCTCTGCAAAGGAGGATAGCTTGGCGCTTAATGCTGCTAGGCGCTTGTCGAGCGAGACGGCGAATCCGTTGTCGTTGATACGGCTGAGGCTGATAGCCTGAGCCAATGATAGCTGGGTTTTAATGGTGTTACTAACGCGGCAGTTCGGATCGACCATACCTAGGATCGTTCTTAGCTGGGCAATGCTGCCACCAGGAACTCGTGCATATGCTCCACTGTCGAGGCGTGTCCAGCGATCGTTATCCCCACGGGTGTTCTTGAAGAGCGCAGAAAGTGGGAGGTTAGAATTGTTTTGCAGAACGGAGACGTGACAATCGAACCAATCGATAGCACCAGGACGGCGCGTACTAGAGAGATCCTCATCGTTGGTATCCGCACCCCCCTTGGTGTTGCTCGCAAGCGCAATAGCAATGTTAAGCTCCGAGAAACGCATGCCCTTGCGAATTGCATCTATGCCGTTAATTTTCCACGGGTTGGTGAGCTTCTCATTGCCATCATGAATAAAATCGAGCGCGGCATCGCCAGTAAGTGCATAGCGGCGTTTCTCGTTAGTGCTAGAAAATCCTATGGTATGTAGGGCGGCGGTAGCTTCGTTTTCAAAGTCACGATCGCGCAGGAACACTACGTTCGAGCCTGCCTGTGCGGTGGGATATTCAAAATCTAGCGTAGCTATCAGCTCTACTTGGCGATTCGATGTGAAGTGATCCGAGGCGTTGTCTCTACGCTCTAACTGCAGCATCGGAACAGGGGTCTTAATCTCCGCGGCCGGCTGCAACTCTGGATTTGAAACCTCAAGTAGCGCCTCATTACGAATCTCAGAGTCATTAAGAGCCTCAAGCACCGGTCCAACCTGTGCACGTGGCACAGTGAGTGAGCGCGAGCCATCGAAGATAGAGGCGATACGCGCGGCCTGCGGCGTCAGGCGATAGATCCTGTGCTTAATCATCGTCCAGAATGGACCAGTACCGAAGACCTCCTGTGTGCGTTGAATCTCTAGCCGTTTATCATCTGAACCAATCACCCACTTCATTCTTAGCTCAAGTGCGCCAGGTTGCCAGGTGAGGAGTAGTTTTGCGCCGATCGGATCATGCGATAGGGTAATTGGCTGCGAATCGCCAACAGAAAGCACGGTCTCGTACTCCTCTATTAGGCCCAGCACCAACTCAATACCCTTACTGGAATTGATATACCAGATATGGCTGGCATCATCCCAGGAGCCCTCATCTTCGAGTACCTGGAGGAGGATGTTATCGAGCGCACGGCTTGAAACGGTGCGGAATCCATCAAAAATCGTAGGCTCCTGCTCTACCTCATCAAAGAAAATCTTTATGCCGAGTCGATCACTGGAGAGATCTAGTAGAATCGATACGCTTGGTGCGTAGCTTGAGGTTGTGGCACCTGAACTATCCCAGCTGCCCTGTTCGGTGCTGATTGATTGAATATCTCGGATCGCGTTGGCTACCTCGAGCGGAGAGCTGGAGTTAGCACGAAAGGTGGACTCTCGTTCTCCGAATCCGCCGCGCGGCTCAAAGAACTCAAGCTCCGCTGCGCGCCAGAGGAGCGCTACGGCGTGTGCGCACCACTGCTCCTGCATATCCGTAGCGGTAGAGCAGGAGCAGGAGGCCTCTATATCATGTGAGGATAGAACAACGAGTTGAACTGAATGGGTTGTAACCTCGTCCTCGCGGACATGTCCGGTGACCGTATGGCCCGCATAACTACACTCACTAACGTTATCGTTAGTGGCGAATCCGACGCCGCGCTCAACGACCGAAAATGGAGCAAGTTTACGCAGGTGAGTAAGGATCTTAGATTTGGCTGCAGTTGGGGTCCCGATCATCGGAGTAAGGTATCACACTCTACTTAATTAAGGCAGGGGGTGGGAGGTTGCTTTTTTTAAACTTGCCCCCGATCGATTGAGCGGTTAAAGCAAGGGATCTAAGGCCGGGCCTTTAAAACTGACATAATTCAACACCATAACATCCTAAACTCCCGTAACTATTCACCCCAGTATAAACTTGTCGGTGTTTAAAAAGATTCGATCTTGCGATCAGTCCTAACGAAACATCTTTCTTGACGTCCCCTGATCGGGGACGCTTATTTTAGGGGTGAATACTTAGTATTCCCACCCCAGTTTGCTCCGCAAACTCGCCCCTTGATAGGGGCTAACGCACACGGATCTGATCGGGTTAATAGTTGCAAACTCCCTTTTGTTTTCTCCTTTCTCGCTATACCATAGCTCTATGCAAAATACCCAAAAGCAGTATTCATTCCCACGCGAAAAGATGAAGATCCTACTCCTTGAAGGGGTACACCAGGCCTGTGTTGATAGGCTTTCTCAGGCCGGTTACCAACCTGAGCTAATTAAAGGCGCGCTTGGAGAGCAGGAGTTGTGCGAGGCGATCGCAGGGGTGCATGTGCTCGGCATCCGCTCTAAGACCGAGGTAAGTAGCAAGGTTTTGGCGCAGGCCAAGAACCTGCTCTCAATCGGGTGCTTCTGTATCGGCACCGATCAGGTTGATTTAAGTAAGGCGGCGTTGCACGGGGTTCCGGTTTTCAACGCCCCGTTTAGCAATACCCGTAGCGTTGCTGAACTTACTCTGGCAGAGGTGGTGATGCTCGCCCGTCGCGCAGTCCACAAAAGTCAGCTCATGCATAAGGGGAGCTGGGATAAGTCGGCTGATAGGTGTGTCGAGGTTCGCAATAAGAGTATCGGCATTATAGGCTATGGACATATCGGCCCACAGGTCGGACTTCTGGCCGAAGCGTTCGGGATGAAGGTCTACTTCTTCGATGTGCTGAATAAACTTCCGCTCGGCAATGCGACCCCGGTTGCCACCCTTGAGGATCTGTTAAAACTCTCTGACTTCGTCACCCTACACGTTCCGGATACAGCCGAGACTAGGGGTATGATCGGCGCGCGCCAGATCGAGCAGATGAAGCACGGTGCATTCCTACTTAACTTAAGTCGTGGTCGCATAGTAGATCTTGAAGCGGTACGGGCAGCACTTTTAAGTGGTCAGTTGGCAGGGGCTGCTATCGATGTTTTTCCAGAGGAGCCGAAAACCAACGACGAGCCCTTTCAGTGTGCACTATCCGGAATGGATAACGTAATTCTGACACCGCATATCGGGGGAAGCACCCTTGAGGCCCAACGTAATATTGGGCTAGAGGTTGGCAACACATTGATCAAGTTCATTGAGACCGGCAGTACGACCGGAGCGGTTAATTTTCCGCAGGTTGAGTTGCCAATAGTGCGTGATAGTCACCGTATCCTTAATATTCATAAGAACGTTCCCGGCGTTTTGAGCTCGATTAACTCAATTATCGCGGCTGCTGGCGCAAATATTCGCGCGCAGTTCCTAAGCACACAGGGAGATGTTGGGTACCTAATAATTGACGTTGATAACGGGCTATCGGAGGGGATAAAAAACACGATAGAGGAGCTCGACACGAGTATCAGAACAAGGATCCTTTTTTAGCTGGACAGTAAGATGAAGATAGCTGTTATAGGTGGGGGCATAGCAGGGCTTGTAGCAGCGTATGAGCTGGTAAAGAGCGGCGAGCGTCCGGTCTTGATTGAGCCTGGACAGCTAGGGGGCATGATTCGCTCAGCGCCCCAGGATGGATTCACATGCGAACAGGGGCCCAACGTTCTGGTAGAGCGTCCCGATATCACGCAATTACTCGATGAGCTTAAGCTCTCTAGCGAGGTGCGATATCCGAGCGTTACTCCATACGGACAGTATGTCTGGTTTCGTAATAAACCGGTTAAGGTTCCAAGTGGGCTGAGCGAACTGATTACAACTCCACTTTTCTCCTGTGCTACGAAGCTTAAGTTGCCCCTTAGGCTACTAAGGTCGGCGCTACTAAAACCAGCTAGTGATGACCTATCGGTGCTCCGTTTTTTTGCACCACTGCTTGGCGAAGACTCTACTAAGTGCTTACTAGATCCGGTTCTTAAGGGGATCTACGGCGGAGATGTAGAGCAGCTTAGTGCGCGCTCAATCTTCCCCGGCTTATGGAGTGCGGCGGTCGAGGGGCGTTCGATGCTTGGGTATATGCGCAGCCGCTCAAAAGTAAAGAAGCCAGCCATTATGGTGATCAAGGGGGGTATTCAGCGTTTAACCGATGCGATTGCTGCCGCACTTAGTGGTAAAATTGAGCTCTGCTCTGAGCGAGTACTTAAGATACTCCTTGCAAGTAGTGGGGGGTTCGAGCTTCGCTGTAGCGCTGGATCTAGCTTCGAGGTTAAGCAGTGTATCGTAACGACCGCGGGTAGGGCGAGCGCTTCCATGGTTCAGGAGCTTGAGCCAAGCTTAGCTCAGATGCTGGCAGGCATGCAGTTCGCTGGATTGACGGTTGTGCACCTTGCGGTCGATCGTCGGGAGCCACTTTTAAGGGACGCCTTTGGAGTTCTTTTTCCTGGCGCAATGCCAGAGAACCTATTGGGGGTGATGTTTAATTCTCAGATATTCCCTCACGTGGCTCCAGCTGATAAGCATATCATGACCGTAATGCTTGGTGGAGCACAGGCTGGAGAGGGTAGCCCAGATGAAGCTAGGCTAAGGGAGGTACTCCCACGCCTATTGCAGGAGCTTTTAAAGATAGGGGGAATACAGTGGCTCGGCTCATACACCTGGGAGCGCGCTATTCCCCAACTAGTAGTTGGGCATCATCGGATTGTTTCCGCAATTAATGAGTGCGAAGGCCGAAGGCCGGGGCTTGTCTTTGCCGGAGTTGATCGGGGAGGTGTTGGGGTATCGGATAGAATTAAGATCTCGCGTGAGGCGATTATACGGGCGCAGGTTAATGCATATGGATAAGAACGCAGCTGAGTTTGGATGTAAGGGTTCGAAGGACAGGATCGGGGTGTTGATTGCGCAGTTAGGCACTCCGGATGCGCCGACTCCTGCTAAAGTACGCCGATATCTGAAACAGTTTCTCTCAGACCGACGGGTTATTGAGATCAATCGGATAGTCTGGTGGATTCTACTCAATTTCATTATTCTTGTAACCAGACCACGGCGCTCTGCGCGTCTTTATAAGCGTATCTGGCGTAAGGATGGATCGCCTCTGCTGCTAATAACAAAGAGCCAAGCTGAGGGAGTTGCGAAACGGCTTTTACTAGTCTCCAAAAATATAGATGTTGAGTTTGGTATGCGCTACGGCTCGCCTAGCCTTGAGAGCGCGATAGATAAGTTAATCGCAAAAGGATGCTCTAAGATCCTCCTTTTCCCGATGTATCCGCAATACTCAGCTACTACTAGCGCCTCTACCTACGATGCTGTTTTTTTGCACCTACTTAAGCGGCGCTGGGTTCCAACGCTACGCGTTGCAGAGCCATACTATGCGCATCCAAGCTATATAGAAGCCTGGGCCACGATTATTAACGAGCATATCGCTGCCCTGCCACATAAGCCTGAGCGCTTAGTACTTTCATATCACGGCATCCCACGTAGCTATGTTAATAAGGGTGATCAGTATTGTTGTCACTGTGTTGAGACAACGGCGGCACTCATCCCTAAGCTTAAACTAGACCGAGAGCAGGTTGTTCATACATTTCAATCTCGCTTTGGGAGCGAGCCGTGGTTGACCCCCTATACAGATGTGACATTCGAAGAGCTTGGGAAGAGCGGAATTAAGCGCATCGCTGTTGTAGCTCCGGGCTTTACTGCGGATTGTCTTGAGACTTTAGATGAGTTGGGACACGAGGGGCATGAGCAGTTTACTGAGGCTGGAGGTGAGGAGCTCTCACTTATTCAGTGCTTAAATGATCATCCGGCTTGGCTGGACGGAATGACCGAGATTATCAAGGAGGAGCTAGGAAGCTGGCTGGTTGGGGGCTGTAGAAATGCTTCTGACTGCGTTATTCGGTGCCCTCTAAAGAGTTAACGCCCGTTACATTGATACCTTTCACCCCGATCTCAAGCACGCTAGGATAATCGTCGGTGTTGCATTTATAGCAGGGGTTTCTATGAAGAAGGTGTTACAGCTTGGTATCGGCTGCCTAATCAGTGCAGTGGCGATGTATATCGCCTTTCGGGATGTCAAGCTGACGGAGCTTTCAGAGAGCTTCTCTCAGATACAGTGGTGGCCGGTGCTGCCATTTCTGGCCTGCTTTGGCGCTCATTTCTTCTTTAGGTCTCTACGTTGGAGGTACCTTCTGCCGGAGCCGCAGGGTGAGCGCCCATCTCTGCGCAAGCTCTTTGACTCTATGATCCTCGGTAACCTTGCTACCTTTTTGTTGCCATTTCGGTTGGGTGAATTTATCCGCCCCATGATCCTTTCGCGCTGGTCTGAATACAGCTTCGCATCGGCGTTTATATCGGTTGTAATCGAGAGGTTCTTTGATCTTGCCGCGGTGCTAATAGCGTTTGCAATAATAGTACCGATGTTGCCGGCTGTGCCAGAGTGGGTGAACTGGGGCGCGTACTCGCTTGGAGCACTGAGCGGATGCCTGTTGCTCTTTCTAATCTGTGGCTGCCTATTTCCTAGCTTTATTCGTAGTAGTGTTATCCTCTTCACTAAGCCCTTACCGCAGCGGCTAGCTAGCCTGATCGTACGGTTTGCGGGGGACCTGATCGAAGGGGCTGCCGTTATTAAGACCCCGATGCGCCTGTTAACGATAGTAGTCTTAACGGGGGTCGTGTGGCTCTTCGCCTGCCTGCAGTTCTATAGCCTGCTCTTTATCTTCCCCTACGACCACTCCTTCCTTCTAAGCGTAACGTTAGGGGTCTTCGTTGCGCTTGCGATCGCCTTTCCCTCGGCACCTGGATTCCTGGGGGTATTTCAGGTGGGGTGCGTGGCAGCCTGCTCATTTTTTACCTTCCCCCCGGCTGCGGCCACTACGTACTCTATAGTAGTGCATATGCTGACCTACCTGCTCTTTATCGGCATAGGGTTCTGGCTACTAGCCATTCATGACTTAAGCCTTGGTGAGCTAAGGAATGCGGCCGAGGATCGGGGGGAAGCTCCGATACCACCAGGATAGAAGAAATCCTATGCGAGGGTGCTTAAAGGAGCGCATAATAGCTCCTATACGTTATCGCTATTATTGCGGTAGCAGAGAGCACTAGCAGCTCTTCAGTTTTTTATGGAGCCTTCTATGGAAGATGATAAGGGACATGCAATCCTCACAGCTCAGACGGTAGAGGAGTGTATTATTGATCAGAATTGGGGCGCCTATAGCGCCGCTGATCACAATACCTGGAAGACCCTCTATAACCGACAACTTGAAACCCTCAAGGCACGTGTGTGTGAGGAATATCTTGAGGGTTTGAAAACCCTGCACCTAGTTGCCGAAACGGTTCCAGATTTTGCACAGATGAATAAACATCTGCGCGCCGCAACGGGGTGGGAGGTGCTAGCTGTTCCCGGTCTTATAGCCTCTAAACCCTTCTTCTCAATGCTAGCAAATCGGCAGTTTCCGGCGGGAACATTTATCAGAACCCCCGAGCAACTCGATTATCTGGAGGAGCCCGATATATTCCATGATGTGTTTGGACACATCCCGCTCCTTTCTAACCCTGCCTACGCAAACTATATGCAGGAGTACGGTAGAGCGGGGCTCGCAGCGCTTGAGCATAAGGGGATAAAGTTCTTAGCGCGCCTTAACTGGTATACTATTGAGTTCGGACTTATAAAAAACAACGGCGAGGTTAAAGCATACGGCGCAGGTATTATGTCATCGTACGGAGAGGCTAAGTATCTCTTCAACGACCCTTCGGCTAATTGGCTACAGTTTGATATCGATAGAGTTCTGAGAACCGGCTATTACATCGATGATCTGCAGGCGTCTTATTTTACGATTGATAGCTTTGAGTCGCTCTTTAAGCAGTGTATCGAACGCCCATTTATCCCGCTCTACGAAAAATTTCGCGCAATGCCAGCCCTCACGCCATTTGAGATAGTGGAGGGTGATACAGTTCTGCGTAAAGGGACAGGGGAGTACTGGAGGGAGTTTCCTGTTACAAAGCCCAAGCTAAAGTAAGTCTATTCGTTACTACGAGCGGTGAACGCCAAGGTGTCTCTGGCGCTCCTCTTCGAGCCGTTTTTTTTCAAGCTGCTCGGCATGAGTTGGCGCGCGTGGCTCAATGCGTGGCACTTGCTGTTTAAAGTGCTTTGGTATCTCTACATCTGCGCCCCCCAGGAGGCGCAGAATCAGGCGCTCCAGGGCTTTAAAAATATTGGCGAATAGGGTTATTAGGCGAGAGAACAGATCGCCTTGATATGGATAATAGGGGTTATTTAATACGCCGTGCGGCTTTTGCGCGCGCTCCGTTGATGGCTCCCTTAAGCGTTCAGCTTGCTCCAACGATGCTGACACGTTCTGTCCTACAAAGATGCGCTTGTCCGGTTTGGCCGAGAGACGGTCAACACCAGATGCGGCGATAGAGGCCTTTGAGAGGTCTGTCTCTGCAGGGCTGGATAGCTCCTGTGCGTTCTTCGGATCTCTAGATGCACGGAGGTCGCTCAGGTTCGATACCACCTGCTCAAAAGGAGCATCCAGATTTTTTATATGCGACCTATCAGACATCTTACCTAACTATACCTCTAATTTAGACAGGATCGATCATCAT
Organism: Pseudomonadota bacterium; assembly: GCA_026390555.1. NCBI lineage: Bacteria > Pseudomonadati > Pseudomonadota > Pseudomonadota bacterium. The sequence continues at coordinate 33,285 of JAPLFS010000072.1, read as the reverse complement.
ACCTGGTTATGTGAATATTTCCAGATCCTGTGTGATAAGGGAGGGACTGTTTTGTCCAATGATACCGCGTTATTAAGACCTGAGATCCGTACTATTATTCCAGCCCCGTGGCGAGCAGCAGCCAGCGCTGCTCTAGGGAGGCTCCCGAACGGCGATTAAAGCCCATCTGCGACCAGCTCCTGGCCTTAAAGATAAAGTGAATAGCGCCGTCCTGCGCCTCTGCACCAGGGGGCGGGTTCGGATCTCGAACCCCGGCAGAGACCGAGAGGTTTACAACGGAGTCAAAGTGGGTGCTGCCAGAGCTGCTTAAGATCCGTACAGAAAGTAGCTTACCTTGACGCGATAGTACGGCTTCAATCGTTGTGAAGTCACTCAGCTGTTGAATCTGTTGTTGGCTTAATTTCTCCCAGCCCTGCGATCTGAGTTGTGTAAAGACCTGCACCGCCACACGTCGCACAAAGCTCGCATAGATATTGGCCTTGGCGTTCAGCAACGTAATATCACCATCAGGAAGGTTCGGGAGGTGATCGTTTATACCCGCATTCCCTAGAAAAGCCGCGCCACTTCCAGCGGGGCGCGAGAAGGCTTGATATTCATTTAGGGTTGCAGCAGGAGCCGCATTGCTACTCTGTTTAGTAGCTTTACTGGGCTGCGAGCCGAACTTCATGGCGAGGGTCGCATCATCAAGTTTTAGGTTTTTTAGTGGGTGGCCATCATTGCTTGCATGTTCTGGTTGCTTCTCAGTAGGGGGCTGCTTTGCGGGGCGTTGCTGCTCTTGGGCCTGTTTATGCTCCTGCTGCTGTGACTGTGATGGAGCGCCGGGCAGCCCACCATTATCACCCCTCTGGACCTGCTCTTTAACGGCGAGTGAATCGAGGTCCGAGAGCTTATTTGTATCCTCAGGGGGCTTTATGGCACGTTCGGCAGGTGGGGAAACTATCTCCTTTGTTCGGGAGTGTAGCGCTGATGGGGGCTCAATCGTAACATCCATAACTGCTGCTGGTGCTGGATAATGGGTGCGTGAGGTGAGGATAACCCCCAGTAGTAGCGCATGAATTATGAGCGAAATGGATAATCCAAGGCGTGCTTCTATAGAGGATGTCGTAGACTTGCTGGTAAGCATGTGATGGCGTAACGTTAGCAAACGTAGGGGCCCAGTAACAGAGCTGGGTCTAAAGAGATGCTTTCAAAGTTTGAGGTTACAGAGATGCTCAGTCCAGTAGAAATAGGAGTTGTTGCAGTTGTAGTTGTGCTGTTGTTCGGCACCAGGAAGCTGCCGGAGCTCGGCGCTGGTCTTGGAAAGGCTATCAGTAACTTTAAGCGCTCATATAGAGAGGGCTCGGAGATAGATGTTACCCCTGCTACTACCGATAAGCCGGCACCCGAACAGAAGCTAAAGAGCGATCCTAAGTAGTAACACGTAGGCACAGACCGCGCTGTGTTATTATACACCGCGTTATTCTACTGAAAACACCCGAGCAGAGAAATATTTTACCTTTGAGAGATCTAGCGCTCTTAAAGGCTCATTGTCAGCAGATTCGGACTCATCATTCAGCAAGGCGATAGTAAATGGTACGCCCTCATTAGGTGCTATTGAAGCGCTGCGTGCGCCAAGGGCGTGTTGAAATTTAGAGACGGTACTTAATTCAAGATCTGAGATCCGTTCGCGCGCAAGCGCGGAGTGGAGGGGTGCGTGAGAGCTTACGATGATCTCTCCGCGCTCGTTAAAGCCGAGCGCTTCAATGGTTACACCGTCGAAATTTTGCCCCGTAGCATTGAGCACGCTGCCAGTCACTATGGCCACGGTTTCTCTAGTTCTGGTTCTTACAAACTTAAGCGAAATATCTCGTACTGCCAGATTACTTGGAGGAAGCTCCGGCGTTGAGCGGGTTATGATCGAAGGCAGTAAGATATCAAAGAGGGCACCAATTGAGCGTGGACTGATGCGCGCGGAGTAGCTAAGTCCCACAAGAACTAGCACTAGTGCCAGCAGTGGAGCGGAGAGCGCCACAAGCCCTTTAGAGTGTTCCGAAAGGGAGGCGAAAAGCCTAGTAAATAAGCCACTACGAGGATCGGTGCGACCAAGCTCTAGAAGCTCACGCTCGTTTTCAGCGGAGATATGGGGCTCTCTGCCTGGAGTAGGTATAGAGGCATTATTATAACTGGGTGTAACGTAGCTCGACCTTGCAACGGGTTTCGCCTGTGGGTTGGTCAGCTCAAAATGGGATGAGGCGCTCTCTGGGGACCTAAAGTGTGCCGATGGGATCGGCTCTGGGCCGTTGGCGGGGCTATGAGCGCGGATATTTAACTGTCCCTGGGCGAGTAGCGAGAATCCAGACTCTAGGCTAATCGATTCTGTTTGGGTTAGTTGAGTAAGCCCTGAAGGGGGCGAGTGTGGCTGAAAGCCGATCGAAAAATCACCCGTCTTAAGCGCGCTCTTCATTACCGCTGGCTTTGGAACCCCCATCTGCGCAGGATTATTAGCTGGCGTTTTGTCGGAAAGATCCCCGATGAATTTGTCTGGATCTGAGAGCGTCCAGCGCGGAGTATCGTTGTCTGCTGAACTGATTTGTTGCCCGAGTTGGCGTATATTAGCTGTGGAATTACTGCTCATCGAACGGTCAGAATCCTTCATTACGAATATATTGTCGCAGCGTGAGCAGTGAAAACGTGGAACCTCAAGAGCTGCAACAGCGGAGCTTTCGACCGCAAACTTAGTCTGGCATGAGGGGCAGGCGACAACAACGTGCGGCTCTGCCGACTCAAGCGAGAGAGCTGGGTCATCTGAACCGGCAAAGGAGCTCATATAGGATGCCTTGGGAAGCATGGTACCTGTACTAGTTTAGGGCCAAAAAAATATCTCTGGACCCCATTCCTGTTGTTAGGATGCCATGAAACCACAAAGCATCCAGCGAACCGCTATTAAATATACCCGTTAGCACCCCCATCCCCGACCAGTAGGTCGAAAAGGCGTAGGCTCACGTCGTTTCAGTAGTATACGGATATTAAGAAACCACACTAGCTATAAAATACGTGGACTTAAGTAATAACTGCTAAAAACTCCTCAGGAAGTTTTTCAAGTCGACAAAAAAAGGGTATCTTGGCAGCAGAATTTTATGTCACGACGTAACCAAACACCACCACGCCACAATCCTACGCGCCGCCAGTCTGCGCCAGCACGCCAAGAATCTGGGCGCCAGTCCCCGTCACGCCGTGAGCCTACACGCTCTGCGCATGACTATATAATGGGTCGAAGTTGCCTTGAGGAGATGTTGCGGCACCGCCCAGACCGTGTGCTGCATGTATTCCTCTCTGAAGCTCGAGAGGGCGCGCGTCCCTCTGATGGTTCTCGGCGCAATTCTTTGCGCTCTGAGCTTAATCGGCTAGCTATCTCTGTATCCGAAGTAGAGCGTAGAGAGCTAGATCTAATGGTAAGCTCCGACTCTCACCAGGGCGTTGTGGCGCAGGTATCGCAACGTGAGTTCCTTAGATTTGAGGATCTGCTCGAGATGGCGCGTTCGATGCCTTTTATTAGAATTCTTGCGTTAGATGGAGTGCTTGATCCCCATAATTTAGGGGCGATTCTGCGCGCCGCTGAGTGCTTCGGGGTCGATGCGGTGCTGTGGTCTAAGAATAGGGCCGCACCACTAGGCCCGGTCGTTTCTAAGGTTAGTGTTGGGGCGAGCGAGTTGGTGCCACTCTGCCCAGTTTCAAATCTTCACCGGGCGCTTGAGTCGCTGAAGGAGGTTGGGGTGTGGATCGTTGGAGCCTTAGTCAGCGCAGATGCTACGCCGCTCGATACCTTTGAGTTCCCAGAACGGTGCGCAGTTGTTATGGGAGCTGAGAGGGATGGAATACAGCACCTAATAGGAAAAAGCCTAGATTTCCAGGTCTATATAGCGATGATGGGGGAGGTGTCCTCACTTAACGTATCTCAGGCTAGCGCCGTAATGCTGCACGCTATGGCGAAACAGCATAGCAAGAGGAACAATGGGGATGTTAAAGTCGCTTAAAGTAAGGTACCCTTTTTGTTATAATATATGACAGCAGGTGAGCAATATTCACGTTTCTTTGAAGTTAAGTTGGAGCTCTTTGATGGCCCCCTTGATCTGCTATTGCACCTGGTCAAAAAGAGGGAGCTTCCGATCGAAAGAGTTTCGCTCTCGGATGTAACGGCGCAGTACTTAGAGTGCATCAAGGCGTTGCGTTACTACGACGTTGAGGTTGCAGCGGAATATCTAGTAATTGCGGCCACCCTTCTTTCGGTTAAGGCCAGCGTGCTCCTTAATGATCCGGTAGAGCTGATTCCGGACGACAACGGCGATCTAGTCGATCCACATGAGGAGCTGTTGCGGCGTCTGCGCGAGTTGCAGGCTTATCGTGCAGTTGCTAGCGATCTCGCGGCTCGACCAGCGCTTGGCCACGATGTTTTTGCGGCACCTGTGAAGGCTACTAAGATAGACCCAGCACTTATTCCCCTGGCCGATCATCAGTCGGAGCTTCTTGTGCAGGCTTTGCAGAAGGTCTTGACCAGACTCGGTGAAAAGGCGGCGGTATTTGCAGTCACAATTGATTCAATCTCGGTCATTGATCGCATGCGTATGGTGGTTGATTCGATCAAAGTTATGGGCGGCCGCACTACCTTTTGGCAGATTATTGGAGGAGTAGAGGATCGCTCGACAGCGATCGGGGTCTTCATAGCGCTGCTTGAGCTTTGTCGTCGTCGCCTGATCTCGGTATCTCAGGCAGGACCGTTGGGGGAGATTCAGGTGCAACTTTTAGATCTTGCTCAACTTGCGGCTAACCAGATGGATCAGTTCATTGAGGAAGTGGCGGCATAGAAGAGGGGCTCTTTAATAGAGCGCATGCTGAAGAGTGATAGAGATAGTGATGTTGTATAGGTGGCGATAATGACGATAACGGAAGCTATTATTTCAGATACTACAATTCTAGAGCAGGCGATGCCGGAGCCTGAAATTTCGCAACCTATAATGAGCGAGGACCAGAAGGTCGGGCTGCTTGAGGCCCTATTGCTGGCTAGCGGCGATCCGCTATCTATCGCGCGTATTCAGGAGATCCTTGCATGCACACGGCCCGAGCTTTTGGCCATTGCTGATTCCCTACAACAGCTCTGTTCGAACGATAGGCGCGGTATTGAGGTCGTTGTTGTGGCAGAGAAGCTGCAACTTAGAACCAAGGCGATCTATGCTAGTCACGTTAGGCAGCTTATGGCCGTTAAGCCACGCAGACTGTCGCAGGCGGCTCTTGAAACTCTGGCTGTGATTGCCTACCAGCAGCCGGTGGTAAAGAGCGAGATCGATAAGGTGCGTGGGGTTGATGTAGCTCCAACCGTTAAGACCTTATTAGAGAGGAATCTCGTAAAGATCCTCGGGTATCAGGCCTCTGTTGGGCAGCCAGCGCTGTACGGTACAACTGAGGAGTTCCTGCATGTATTTGGTTTGCCAGCACTTTCTGCGCTGCCTGCGATGCGTGATCTTAAGGCGCTTGTAAAGGAGCCGGGCGAGGCGCAGTCGCATACCGAGGATGGGGGGCTAGAGGTCGCTATTCCAGAGGAAGCCTGCGATAATGCGCAGGCGCTAGAGGCCACTAATAATGTTTTCACCCCCGATTTGCTCGGCAAATCGGCAGATCAGCTTGATGGGATCGTTACTCAGTAACGCTTGCGTTCCCAGCGATAGTTTACAATACAGGACATGCAATGGCAGAGGTTCGACTACAGAAGTTTTTAGCCGAATGTGGAGTGGGTTCCCGTCGTAAGATGGAGCAATTCATTACTGAGGGGCGTGTTTGCGTTAACGGTAAGGTTGTTAATCAATTGGGCGCTAAGGTCGATCCAGAGATTGATCGCGTTGAGGTAAATCGTCGAGTGGTGCGTGCAGCTCCGAAGGGCATAATGCTGCTCAATAAGCCACGTGGTGTTATCTCCACCCTGAGCGATCCGGAGGGCCGCCCGACAGTTGCTGATTTTCTTACGAAGCATTACACCTCTTTTTTCCCCGTTGGTAGACTTGATTGGGATTCAACCGGTCTGATGATCTTGACCAATGATGGTGAGATAGCGGAGCGCTTGATGCATCCCCGCTTTGGATTTGAGCGTGTATATCAGGCGCGTGTGGAGGGCTCTGTTAATAAGGAGTTGCTTGAAAAGATGGCGCGAGGTGTGAAGCTCTCTGATGGAATAATCAAAGCATCGGCAGAGATAATGCGTGGCGACGAGAGGTCCACCTGGATTGAGATCTCGATTAAAGAGGGGCGAAATCGTGTTGTTCGGCGCCTCTTTGAAAAGCTTGGTCATCCGGTTATGAAGCTTAAGCGTATCATATACGGACCATTTAAGTTGGGGCGTCTTCAGACGGGGCAGACTAGGGTGCTCACGATGATGGAGTACGATATAGCGCGTCGTAAAGTGATGCTGCATGGAAAGGATGATGGGGATAAGGAGACGAAGAGCACGTCGGAATCCAAATCAGATTCAAGATTAGATACAAGATCAGAGTCCCGTTTGCTTGGGCCTATGGCCAGTAGCATGCGCGGCCCCGCACCTCGCAAGCCAGCGATGAGGCCTAAGGTCTCCACCCCACGGAAGCGTAGGCGCGAGTAGGGCAGTAAAAAATGGGTCAGGCGGGTTCAATAACTAAACGTCCCACCCAATAGGATATACATACGGCGAAGCGCTGGGAGCGCCATTCTCCAGAATGGCCAGGTACAAATGTTTAGGTAGTTGATCCCTAAGCCGCTATGACAATCTTGACTTTGCCAAGTTCTGATAGGAGAAATATGGAAGCGGGGGTGGGATTTGAACCCACGACCTCCAGGTTATGAGCCTGACGAGCTAACCGGGCTGCTCTACCCCGCATCAAGAGGTTCGTTGGATGTTTTTGTTCAACATCGCGCCGAGAGATGATACTATACACGGGGTGCCTTGGCAGTGCAAGTACGCTGAACTATGCCAATAAACGCCATTAATCCCCGTAATCGATAACTCCAAACTTAAAGGTTGTAGATTGTTGGTACGTTTCTCCGGGCCGCAGGATGGTGTTAGGGAAGTTTGGCTGATTAACTGAATCGGGAAAGTGTTGAGTTTCAAGACAGAAGCCGGCGTGTTTTCTGTATGGGATGTTCCCCTTACCGATCTCTTTTTCGGTGAGAGAGTTGCCGGTATAGAGCTGTACGCCAGGCTCGGTTGTTACGACCTCAAGCGCTCGTCCTGATACGGGGTCCCAGGCAACAGCAGCGCGCTTTAATCCGGGGCCGTTCTGCTGCAAGACGAAGGTGTGATCATATCCGCTACCGATGGCACCGATCTTATCGCCTATAGATCGTGGCTTTGTAAAATCAAAGGGGGTGCCTATTACAGGTTGTAACGATCCGGTTGGGATCTGGGTTTCATCGACAGCAACGATCTTATCGGCGTACACCTGCAGTTTCTGCTTTAGTACATTACCCGAACCATGACCCGCTAAATTAAAGTAGGAGTGGCTGGTGAGGTTAACAGGGGTGGCCTTGGTTGTTGTAGCGCTGTAATCGATGCGGAGTGTGTTGTTTGTATAGAGGGTATAGGTCACCTGAACGGTGAGCTCTCCTGGATATCCCTCGTCACCATCTGGGCTGACGTGTGAGAGCAGTAGTAGAACGCTATCGGGCCTTGTTTCTGTGCGCGCTTGCCATACGGCGCGATCAAAGCCGTTCGTTCCGCCGTGCAGATGATTGGGGCCGTTGTTCAGCGCTAGGGTATAGGTGTGTCCGTCGAGAGAGAAACGCCCCTTGGCGATCCGGTTTGCAAACCTACCTGCGATCGTTCCGAAGTATGGGTGCCTCTCCTCGTAGGGCGCCAGGGTGTCGTATCCCAGAACGATATCCTCAAGTACGCCGTCGCGCCCTGGTGTGTAGAGGGTACGGATGATTCCGCCCCAGGTTAGAATAGAGGTGCTAACACCGTTACCACTTGTGAGGGTGTATTGGTCTACTGAGAGACCCCCCTTGGTAACTCCGAACGGCTCTTTAACTATAGATGGTGATGATGCGGTTGGATGATTTAACGCACGCAGGGTCATGCAGCCTCCACAGAGTATAAGTAAGGGTATAAGTATAAGAGAGATAAATCTGGTCAGGTAACGGTGAATCATATTGCAAGGATCGTGTAATGGTATCGTTATAACGAACAAGGAGCAATGAAAGCTTTCTACTACCCAGCCGGGGTCGGGTCGTTTCCATCGATAAGGCCATCACCGTCAGTATCGCGCAGTAGTGGATCTGTACCGAACTTTGAACGCTCAAAGATATCGTAGAGTAGATCGTCGTCCTGATCTAGGCGCATAGTACTGGCATGCTTAGGGAAGCTCTTAAGGAGGTAGTCGCGCAGTACAATTGAGAGTGCATTATATCCGGCCGGCGTTGGGTGAATCTGATCGTCTGATAGTAGCCGCTTGCTGACCAGGTCAAAGCGCAGATCGGCTGGCTTCTCCTTGGAATGTGACTTCAAGATCAATTGATTAAGATCCTTAACCCAGGGACCCTGCGAACCACGGTTAGGCAGCATCAGAACGGCGGTTACGATCAGGGGGGGATATTCAGCCAGCGTGGTCACCCGCCTCTGAATTAGATCGACCGATTTTCTTAGGCGACGAGAGGTTTGTAGCGGCTCACCGAAGAACCAACGATCGTTTCTTCCTAGATCGAGTATGACGAGGTCGGCCTGAGCGAGGGCCGCAGCAAGACTTACGTTACCGCGCCCATCAAAGGCGCGCTGAATTTTAAGCAGAAGTTGTACGGTATTTAGACCAGCAACGCCGAAATTATCGACCTGAGCATTTAGGAATCTATTTTGCGTGCGAAGCACGTACCCGCCGGTGTTGTTATTCTTGGTATCACCGACGCCAGAGACGAGACTATCCCCCAAAACAACGATGCGAATCTTTCCGTCGCAATTGAAATCGGGGAGCTGATCTATTGCAGGGCAGGCCAATGCTGGTGCTGATAGCAGTACAGAGATCGTTAGGAGCAGCAGTGTTATAAGGGGCTTTTTCATGGCTACCTTTTAATAGGGTAGCAAAGCGCCCTAGAGAAGGCCAACCTTTTGCACCTGATAAATACCTACGCAACTTTATGTAGCTCCAATCGAACACCTCAGTACAAACAGTATGTTGCGATCCGAGTTGGAGTTGTGTTCTGTCCGGTAGCCAACTACTCAAATTATCAGGAGAAAATATATGCCTTCTATTGAAAGTACGAGCTCTACCCCCCCATCATATGACGTTGCAACTGCAGCGGTTGAGGCAGCTAATACCAACAGCACTACTAGCACTACTAGCGCCAGCAGTGCTACTAGTACTGCGGCGAGTAGCTCAAGTGTTGATACGCTTTTAAGCGATGTGCAGAAGCAGGCGAGTGCGCTCTCTTCATCATCGACAACGATGGCAGGACCATTTGGCAAGATTATAGAAGCCATGGTTGGTCTGGTAAGTGCTCTGATCGGCCTGATTACAAACATGTTGGGCGATAAGAAGGCCGATCCAATCGTAACTAAGCCCACACCTGTGCCTGTCACAACTACACCGGGCACGCCTGCGCCTGTCACAACTACACCCGGCACACCTGTGCCTACCACGCCTGCGCCTGTCACACCTGCGCCTGGGACATCAACGGAGGTCCTAAAGGCTATGCAAGCGATCGCAGATGATAGTGGGGCGATCACGGTGCGTACTCCGGATGGATATGTTGTTAAGGCGGAGGGTAAGGAGCAGGCCTGGTCGATAACTGGACCTGATGGAAAGACGACCCGTATTTGGGGCGACCCGCACGTTGTGGAGAGTGATGGTGATAGATGGGACTTTAAAGAGCGTGGGAGTTTCATGTTCGGCGCCAATAAGATAACGGCCGAAACCGTTCCTGCCGGAAACGGTCAGACGCTGAGTTATCGCCTAACCGTCTACAGCGGCAACGAAAGGGTAACGGTTGGTGGGATTAACACCAACAAACCCGTGATAGTTGCCGTCGGACAGGATGGAAAGCAACACGACGATCAGCTCGCTGATGGTACGCAATATACCCGTTCATTGGGTGCCAATGGTGAGGCGTGGTCGACTATAATTAACAACAAGAAGAAGGTCATGAACTAGAAAACATGACGACCTTTTAATTGCGTCAAGTTTTGCCCGAGTATTAAAACACTTCGGCAAAACTTGGCGCAAAAGGTTTTTTGCGCTACACGAGTAGAGCAGAGATAAAGATTCCGATCATTGCGGCAACGATAGCTACCTTCAGGGCGGTGCCGATCAGAAGTCCGATCCAAGTTGCGATACCTACCCGTGTGGCCTGTTCTACGGTGCTTTGAGCAAAGAGCTCTCCGGCTACGGCACCAACAAACGGCCCGATAATAAGCCCGGGGATAAAGAAGAACATGCCTATTATGGATCCGAGAGTTGCCCCGACTATAGCCCAGTTGCTTGCTCCTACCCGTCGTGCGCCGAGAGCAGAGGCTACAAAATCGACCACAATTGCAAGAGCTGTAAGTACTCCCAGGATTACAAGGGGGAGTATTCCGATAATGGCGAAATCCTGCCACCAAGCAATTAAGAACATTCCTGCAAAGATCATGGGCGTTCCCGGAAGCGCAGGTATAATAGTGCCGAGCACTCCGACAACGATCGACACTACGGCTATTAACCAGATAAGTGTCAGATAGAGATCGTCCATAGCGGTATCCTTTAACCGTAACGGTGCACTGTATGTGCACTACGCACAACGCATATTGAGCTAAATGAAGGTAATTTTTTCTTTAGTGGGCAGCCCTTGCCGTTAGCGACCGTGATAAGTAGCTAAAAAGAATAGCGCCTATCCTGGCAAAATACTTGCTTAGAAGCGATCTCATAAGTTCATTAACAACTTGGTGGGATGGTGCAGGACGCAACCCCGGGCTTAAGACAAGCCACCCCCGAACTAGAGAGAGATCTTTATGTTTCGACCCCTGCACCTCGACGACGCTCAACGTGCCTCATACCTACGCGCTCCAGCCAAAGAGGGTGAAAACCTTGATGATCAGGAACGTAGCGAGCTCTCCATTGAATTTACCCAACTTTTAGAGCAGGCCAAGGGCACTATCGCTGCTGGCCATGATGAGGTCATGGCGCTCGGTATGGCGCTAGCTCAGGCTATTCCCACCATGCAGAGGGCGCGTGAAGAGGTTGAGGAAAGACCGGAGGATGACGGCGCAGGCCAGCATGACGGCGAGGATAATTTTGGAGAGGATCAGGACATTATAGATGATCGTTCACCTATGCAGCGCGATTGCCAGGGGCTTACATCAGATAGCGCAGCATCCGGAGGCAAAACCCTTGAAAAACAGGGTAATAGAGATAGCTCTAAGGATGGTACTCAGGTCGTTAACGGTGGCGCAGAGGATCAGGGCCAAGGTGACCAGATTGATATCAAAGCAGGGCTTGATCTTAGTTTTATGGAGGATTCTAGCTCTGAGGATGACTCTCTGGCCACAACTCAGCTAGTGCTGGAAGAGGTTGAAGGGCTTGATGTGCAGAGGGCGATTAGCACGGTTGCCGAGCAATTGACCGCTAGCGATACGCAGCTCTCGGACGATGGGAATAATCAGCAACTACAGTTGCAGCAGATCGATACCAAGGTTGTTACGTTTCGTTCTGGCGATGATTCTAAGCAGCAGGATTCTGAAGATGAGGAGGAGCAGCTAGGTTCCTTTATCAGTACGGCAGATGTGCTTGCAAATGAGGATAATCTTCAGGTCGTAAAGCAGGAGCGTGGACCCTTAAAACAGCGCGTCTCTGAGCTGGAAGAGGGGGGTGCGCAGGCTCAACCGCAAGTGATGCATGCTGAGCAGGTAGTTGAGCAGAAGCCAGGGGTAAAGAGCGTACAGGAGAACCTCTCAGAGGGTGCTAATAACCTCTCAAATAGAATACAGAAACAGAATGAGGCGCTTACTAAGCAGGGACAGACATTAAGAGCTGAGAATGTTTTGGGCGCAGAGGGAGCAGCTCCTGCATTCTCAAAGACGACCGAACAGCTCCAGGAGTCAGGAATTAAATTGATGTTGTTAAGGCAGGCTTTTGAGAGTTTAAGAGCTCAAAGACATGAGACGAACGAGCCGAAACAACGCCAGTCTACTCCACAGGTAGGGGCGACCGGAGCTACACAAGAGAATAAGAGTGTTTCGAATGAGGGATCTGCGCGTGGTTCTAAAAACCTGAGCCGAAGTACGACTCAGCGCATGCTTGAAAGGGTTGAGGCGTCCTTAAAGGAGGCGGCTCGAAGCCGCGACGGAAAAACTATCTCACTTAAGTTAGATCCGGCCCAGTTGGGGCGGGTAAAGGTGGATGTAACGTTGAGGGATGGAGCGCTGCATGCGCGCCTAACCCCTGAAAATCAGCAGGTTTTTGTGGCGTTGCGCGAGCATTCCCAGGAGTTACAGAGCATCTTGAGGAAGTTAGGGTTGAACGTTGATACAGTTACCGTAACTGTAAGTTCAGATGGTAGCAAAGATAACTCTGAGATAGGTCGTGAACAGACGGGCAACGGCAAGAGTTTCCAAGAAAGTAGGAACAAGATGCCTGAGCATACTGGTCAACTAGCTGAAAACACATTTGGCAGTGAACTTGCAGAGCTCTCAGCAGCTGGAACGTCACAATCAAATGGCGCACTCCGGGATCACTGGGTAGCGTAACGGCAATTTAGGAAGGAATTATGGGTGGCATAACTTCAACAGGGGCTAGTCAGTTCGCTAATATTAGCGGCTCTGCGGGTAGCCAGACCAAAAAGAAGGATAACGTTGGACGTGACGAGTTTTTACAACTTCTTATTACTCAGCTCAAGAATCAAGATCCGGAGGCTCCATTGGATAGCAAAGAGTTCGCGGTGCAGTTAGCGCAGTTTACGCAGGTAGAGAAGCTTATATCGATCGACGATCAGCTAACCAAGCAGTCACAGAACGTTAGCTCGATGGCTGGATACCTCGGTCAACAGGTAGTGCTTAATAGCAGTGATGTTCTTGTTAAGGGTGGTAAGGGCGGGCAGCTCCAGGTTGATTTAGGCCAGGATGCTCAAAATGTACGGGTCCAGCTCATTGATGGTACCGGTAAGACAGTTGGTGAAAAGGTTATTGATAATCTCAATAAGGGTAAGCAGTTAATTACCCTCGATCAGCTTGCAGTTCCTGATGGTAAATACCAGGTGAAGGTTTCGGCAACAAGTCGTTTCGGTGCCGGTGTATTTAATCCCGCAACAGCGGTAGCGGGAATAGTGTCCGGATTTATTCCTGGGCCAGATCCGAAGTTGATTGTAGGGGGTAGGGAGATCTCAGTTGGTGAGATTAGGGAAGTTTCGCTCCCAGCGTAGGTGTGGTTCGTAGCACGATGCAGAGCATGGAAGGTTCTGTCGCGTAGTTCCTCAAGGATGATACGAAAAAGTTGTTAACTGAAGGTTAACCGAACGTACAGCTTTACATGCATCGGCATGAAAGTAGTTCGTCTTTAAGAGCTAAAGGAACACGTGCCAAGCATAATTAACGGACTTTTTGCAGGTCGCGCAGGTATTTCCAGCCACGGTTCCGCCATCGCGGTTTCCGGCGATAATATCTCTAACTCTAACACGATCGGCTACAAGGCTAATCGCGCCGAGTTCGAAGATCTGATGGCGGGTGAGGGCGTTATCGGACGCCAGGTTGGTAGCGGATCTTCCATAGCCACAGTTTCTACAATATTTGAGCAGGGCACCCTTGAGTTTACCGGACGACCCCTTGATCTTGGTATCGCTGGAACCGGCTATTTTGTAGTAGCCAAAGAGGATCAGCGCTATTTTACGCGTGCCGGCAACTTTAAGGTCGATTCAGCAGGATTTGTCACCAACCAGGCAGGCCTAGCAATACTTGGATTTCCAGCTAACGGCAGTGGAGCACTAGAGCCGATTAACATTAACACGATTAAACAGGGCACTGTAGCAACTACAGAGGTGGATATCGCTGGAAATATCGATGCTTCTTCTGACTTAGTTAATACAGCGATTATTCCGGTTCCTGGACTAGTTGTCCCACCAACTGTGACCTATTCAGATCTCAATAGCTTAGCAGCTTATTCGACTGTAGTAGATGTATTTGACACACTCGGAGAGAAACACACGATCAGTATGTTCTTTTATCACACAGATACCAATGAATATACGGTACGTGGATATGTGAACAACGAGGAGGTTGATGCTACTGGTACGCTGACCGGATACCCGCGGCTGATAGGAAATAAGGTTCTTACCTTCGGTGGAAATGGGCAGCGCAACCCGCTTCCTGTGGTAGGAACCCCGGATTTTACGACGAACATTACATGGAAAAACCAGTCAGAGTTGAGTGATATCGCAGTTACCTTCTCACCGATGACACAGTATTCCGCCCAATCAAACATCCTCTCTATATCGCAAGATGGACAGGGCGTTGGTGCTGTTACAACCCTCGCGGTCTCGTCGAACGGTAGTATTTCAGCGCTGCTGACCAACGGACAACAGTCGGTGATCGGAACATTGGCTATGGCCTCGTTCGCCAATCCTGAAGGATTAACGCGAATTGGAGGTAACCTACTATCGCTCTCAACTTCATCGGGTGATCCCATTTATGGTAAGGCAGAAAGCGGTAACTTTGGGGCTCTCAAGTCCGGTACGGTAGAGCTCTCGACGGTGGATATCGCCTCTGAATTCGTAAAGATTATCACCCTTCAGCGAGGATTCCAGGCAAGCTCCCGTATTATTACAACCATTAACCAGCTTCTGAACGACATTATCCAGTTGGTGTAATAGCATAGCGAGTAGTACCATCAAGGTATGAAGTACACCGATGAAGAGCTGCTATCGAGAACGCTAGCGCGAGACTTTAGAGCCATTGCGCGCCTTATCACGCGCATAGAGGCAGCCCAGCCCCGTGCGCGAGCTTTAGCAGCTGCAATGCGGCGTCCAGCAGGTCGGGCGCATGTTGTTGGAGTTACTGGCGCGCCGGGCGCTGGCAAATCAACCCTCGTTGATTATATGGCACGAGAGTACCGTAAAGAGGGGCTCTCGGTTGCCATTATAGCGGTCGATCCTTCGAGCCCCTTTAGTGGCGGGGCGATCCTTGGGGATCGTATTCGTATGAACCTTGCAGCTGAGGATCCAACGATATTTATCCGTAGTATGGCGACACGTGGGTTGCTTGGTGGATTAGCCAAAGCAACCTTAGAGAGCGTGCATGTGCTCAATTGCGCCGGCTTTGATGTTGTAATCGTTGAGACCGTTGGGGTAGGGCAGGCGGAGGTTGATATAGTGCGCACGGCAGATACCTGCGTAGTTGTGCTTGTACCCGGAATGGGAGATAGCGTTCAGATTATTAAAGCAGGGTTGATGGAGATAGCAGATCTCTTCGTGATTAATAAAGCAGATCGCGAAGGGGCCTTATTATTAGAGAAAGATCTCTTGACGCTGCTCTCCTTGGCCGAGGGTGGACAGGATCAGTGGAATCCAAAGATCATCAAGACGATAGCGACCACTGGTTCCGGGGTGGGACAGGTTATTGAATCGATCAAGGCGCATCTAAATTGGCTTGAAACCTCGCCGCAGGGGCAGGTACGGCGCCTTAAGGTGATCTCGCAAGCTCTGATAATCCTCGCGTCTGAGTGGATAGCACAACAAGCATTGCACGGGTCACAGGATATAGTTGCGGCCCTTGCGCACGATTGCGTCCTGCGTAAGTTGACGCCATTAGAGGCGGTAGATCGTCTTGTGGCCTGGAGTAAGGGCAAGAGATAGGACAGCTCATCTAAAATCGATAACGAACTCCCATCATCGCGGAAGCCCCAGGTAGCGGAGCAACGTCCTTAGTGAACGATACGGCGTTGCGAGCCTTCTCACCGAGCAGATTCGTTCCCCGAATAAATACCTCCCATGTTTGGGTTCCTATCGGGATCTCTCGACTGAGGTAGAGATTAAGCATCGTGTACCCTGGGGTAGTTGTTTCGTATTCCGCTACCTTGTTCTGTTCAAATACCTGCTGCACCTCAAGACGGGCGCGCCCTAAGCTCTGGTGCGAGTAGGTTGTTCCAAGCAGTAGCCTAAATGGGGGAATACGGGGCAGATATTGATCGGTTGTAGAGTCGCGTGCCAACACATAATCAGGTTGAAGATCTAATGACCACTCCTCACTAAGGGTATCAAGGAGGAAGTACTGGAGCTGTGATTCAAAGCCCATAAAGTTAGCCTCTACCTGCTCAAAGAGATACACCGGCAGGCCATCCTCCTCTTGGCCATTAGGGGTGAGGTTTATGTAGTTTGAGAAGTGATTATAGAACCCCCCGACAAAACCACGAAATTGGCCGGTATTTTTGCGCAGTGTAATATCTGTGCCGAGCGATCGTTCGGGGGAGAGGTCCGAATCTCCCCTCTCAAAGGCCCCCGTTGCAACGTGGAGACCATCCGCAAAGAGCTCCTGTCCAGTTGGAACACGCTCAGTATTAGCCACTGAAAGAGCTAGAGAGTAATCGTCATTCATATCCCAAACGACTCCGGTTGATTGGCTAAAGGTGGTAAAATCACTGGAGCCACTAGCGAGCCCCGTCTCTGGAAATCCAGCACTATCTACGGAGTTCCAATCTACGCGTCCGCCAAGTTGCAACGTTACAACGTCGCTGACCGCAAGCTCTTCAAGATCAAATAGGGAGTAGGTGCGCGAGGTAGTCGGAGGCTGAAAGGCCTCCGCTCCGGTCGCTTCAAAGTTATTGTCCTGTAGTTGCACTCCCGCGGTCCCAGTTACCTCTCCAATCTTGCGGTGGTTAAGATCTATGCGCCCCTCAAGCCCGTTTTGTTTAAAGAATGTACCAGGCTCCAGCCCTTCAAATTCGGTGTGCTGATAGTCAACGATGCCGATACGAAGCTTGGCGCTCTCTACAAATGCTCCCGTGTTATTAATACCTCCACGCACATCGATTCTACGGCGCTGTGCATCAACGCTGATATCCTCCTCACCGTTCGGCACTCCATAATTAGTGTTATAATCACTGACGGCAGCCCCGAAAAAACCATCTTTAAAGATGTAGGAGCTTCCGAGGGTAAGGTTATCGCTCTCTGTATAGCTCCATGGGAGCGTGCCCTTAGGCTCAGAATAATCAAGAGGAGCTTCTCTACGCAGCTCCGCTGTTCGAGCGAATCCAGGAATATGGATATCATCTGTGCGTCGCTTAAAACCGTCGATATGAAACATGAAGGATCCGACCGGGGCGTTTAGTCCAAAAACTCCAGCACGCTCCTGATCTGTCGTCTCGCCGCGAATCTCCGCCGTTCCGCTCAGTGGAGCGCTCTGCATCCGCTCCGGGATTCTATTGTCAAAGACGTTAACTAAGCCACCCACGGCGCTCGTGCCGTACAACAGAGCTGCCGGTCCCCGGATGACCTCAATCTTATCGACAAGCGCTGATTCAACGGTAACGGCGTGATCTGGGCTGACGTTGGACAGATCGAGGGTTCCGATACCGTTCTCTAGAATTCTCACCCGATCTCCAGAGAGCCCTCGAATGACCGGTCGTCCCGCCCCCGGTGCAAAGGAGGAGGAGCTGATGCCAGGCTCTAACGCCAAGGTATCTCCCAATGAATCCCTAGCTTTTAGGGTAAGCTCTTTACCTGATAGAACAGAGACAGGCTGTACTGAGTTAAAGAGGGTCTCATTAAGGGGGGATGATTCAACAACTATCTGATCCAAACTGTACTCTTCGTTGTTTGGGTTTTGTTCAGAGAGATCGGGGGTTCCCTGAGCAGAGGCTACTGGTATGCACGCCATTACCATTAAGATAATTGCGGCAAGATTTTCAAGTCTATTAGGCACGACAATCCCTGCAACTTCCGTAAAGCATCACCTCATGTCGAGAGAGTGAGAACCCTCTGGGGAGTTGAGCCGCAACCTGCAATCCGCAGCCAGGGATATCGAACAGGCGGTGGCAGTCGTTACAACAGAAATGGTGATGATGATGTGCAGCACAGAGCTGGGTTTCGTATCTATCAGACTCACCAGGAACCGCGACCGGTACGATAAGCTTTTCAGAGAGTAGGGTCCTTACAACTCGATAGACCGTTGCAATGCTTAGAGTGGGAACCTGTTGTCGTGCCTCAGTATAGATCTCCTGCGGAGAGAGGGGACGGCGCGCCTGCTCAAGGGCCTCGCGAATAACGCTTTTTTGCTTTGTTGCTCTTGCTGACATAACTAATCAACCGATATTTAATAACAAAAGGACCATATGCTAATGATAATGCATTAGCAATAGCTAGGAAGCCACTTCTCAGAATAAGGGGATTCGTGCAAGAACAGCTACCTATGTGGTTAAAAAGCGAGCTATCAGCGCTGAAGCGTTTGAATTCCCCAGAGAAGGTTCAGGACTGTCTAGATCTGTTGCCGTACCGCTGTGCTGATGGGCACCTCTCAGCGCGGGCTGCTTTGCGCGACGAAATGGCGCACTGCTTTGACGGCGCACTGCTTGCAGCAGCGGCGCTACGTCGGTCGGGATTTCAACCTGCGCTGATAGATCTCTGTGCAGTGCGTGATGACGATCACATCATCTGTACCTTTCGTTGGAGGGGCTTGTGGGGAGCTGTAGCAAAATCAAATTTTCCAGGGCTGCGGTTTAGGGAACCGATCTACCGCACGGCGCGCGACCTCGTGCTTTCATACTTCGAGTTCTACTTTAATATGGAGGGGGAGAAGAGTCTTCGCCGATTTTCTCGTCCCTTTGTCTTACCCGATCCGGCGCGCATCAACTGGGAGAGCGATGATTCTCAAGGGGATCGCATCGTGTCTCTGCTAACTGAGGCCGCGCACTATCAGGTCCTGGCTCGTAATCAGGAGCGGGCACTGCGACCGATTGATCGGCGCTTCTTTGAATCCCAACTCGTTGGGGTTAACCTAAAGGGGGTTTATTAAGGCTTAGGGGGGTGTGCAACAAACACTACCTACACAGCTCTTTAACTATTATATTCGTCATAATCTCGCTCGTTCCGCCGCCAATCGGCATCAGCCGCAGATCTCGCCACCAGCGCTCAGGTAGGAACTCAGTTGTATAGCCGTAGCCACCGTGAATCTGAATAGCCTTATCAGCGATCCAGACAGCATCGTCACACATCATCCGTTTCGCCATCGCAACTAACCGCCGGCACTCCTGGCCTGCTGTTAACTTATCAAGGGCTAAGTGCGAGAGCGACTCTCCCAGGAGGATCTTTCTACGCATCTCTTTTAAGTAGCGCGCTATAACTGGAAAATGCTCGATCGTTTCTCCAAACGCCTCGCGTTGTCCGGCGTAGAGCGAGGCCGAGGCAAGGCACATGCGAGCGCCAGCAAGTGAGGTAAGCGCGAGCATCAGACGCTCCCAGTTAAGGTTCGCCGCCGCTTGACCCCAACCCTCTCCTAACTTTCCAAGGATGCAGGAGTCATCGACCTCGACATCCTCAAAGAGCAGCTCCGCAGTATCGGAGGCATGCCAGCCAAGTTTGCTAAGCTTCTTTGAAACCTTAAAGCCCTTGCTCTTGGCATCTACAACGAAGGTCGTAAAACCTGCATAGCCCGCCTGAGGATCGGTTTTAGTAAGAACTAGGATATAGTCGGCGCGTGCTCCGTTAGTGATAAAGGTCTTTGCGCCGTTAATAACCCATCTATCCCCTTTGCGAGTAGCAATGGTGCTAATACGGGCCAGGTCACTCCCTGCGCCAGGCTCGGTAAATGCGTAGGCTCCGAGCGCCTCACCCTTAACAGCGCGGGGGAGCCAGCGAGTCTTCGCCTCCTGAGAGCCGAATTTTTCAAGGGCATGGCTTATAACAAGCGCATGCATATTTACGGCGACGGTTAGACCAACCGAGGGCAACTCTCCAAACGCCTCACACCACGCCCCTGCAAGTTTATAATCACCCCCTGCGCCGCCATACTCCTCTGAGATAAGGAGGCCTAGATAACCTTGCGAGCCAAGCAGCTTAAAGACCTCATTGGGAAAGTGCGCGGCCCGTTCCCACTCAGAGATATGAGGAGCTAGCTCGCGTTGAATAAGCTTCGTAACGGAGTCGATAAAGTTCTCGTGCTCAGCGTAGTAGGGGATTAGCTGCATTGTAACCTCTCAACGATAATCTCAGCGAGATCTCTGACATCGATCTTATGCTCGTTATTAGTAAGTTTAACCCCGTCCTCCATCATCTGCATACAAAAAGGACATCCGGTCGCAACCGTTGAAGCGCCGGTGGCAGCTGCTTCAGCGGCTCTAATCGAATTAATACGCTCACCACCACCTATCTTAAGATCCATCCAAAAATGACCCCCGCCAGCTCCGCAGCAGAGTCCCTTCTCTCGGCTGCGCTCCATCTCGATAATTTTAAGCCCCTTAATAGCTTTAAGACTGTCGCGTGGCGCATCATACTCGTCATTGTAACGGCCTAGGTAACATGGGTCGTGGAACGTAACATCTTTCATACCACCATCCTTGAGCGTGAGCTTATCCTCCGCCAGTAGCTTCTTAAGGAGTACCGAATGGTGGATGATCTCGGGCTGAAGACCGTTCCCAAGGTTTCCAAACTGAGGATACTCATTCTTAATGGTATTGAAACAGTGCGGACAGTTCGCCACCAGATATTTAAATGAGACCGACTTAAGGGTTGCGATATTCTGTTTAGCTAGGGTCTGAAAGAGGTTCTCCTCTCCTAATCGACGCGCAGGATCTCCACTACACCCCTCCATCGAACCAAGCACTCCGAAGGAGAGCTTGGCCTGCTGCATAATGGTAACGAGCGCCTTTGCGATCTTTTGCTTACTCGGATCAAAGGCCGATACACACCCTACCCAATAGAGGTAGTCCACAGCGTCTCCGGGTTGTAATAGCTTTACGCCAAGACCATCGAGCCACTTAGTACGATCTTCTGGCGGGCCGTAGGGATTAGCGCGACTCTCAAGTGAGCGTAGGGTCGCCTGTGCCTCTTGAGGTAGCTGCCCCTGCATCATCGTCATATGGCGGCGATTTCCAACGATCTGATCGACTTGGTTAATGCCGACCGGACAGGCCTGAACACACGCCATGCAGGTAGTGCAGCTCCAGAATACGCTGGGATCCATTACATCCCCCGCAATAGTGGCGCTAGCTGTAGCTCCAAGTGTGCGTGAGGCGTTCTGAACAAGTGGATTAGTAGCTCTGAAAGAGCCATCTGCAATGTAGCCCTCCCCATCAGCGCGCAGGTTATTAAAAGGCAGTAGCACACCCTGTGAGAGTGAGCTGTCGAGGGCACGCGCCGCTAGGGGAAGTTTCGAGTTTAAAAGCTCTCCCTTGGCGTGCAACGCAAATGCGTGGTTGCGCGTATCTAGTATGACCCATTTCGGAGAGAGTGGTTTGCCAGAGATATAGGCCGGACAAACCTCCTGACACCGACCGCACTCCGTACATGCATCGAGATCAAGGAGATTCTTCCAGGTATAGTCCTTAATAGTGCCGAGCCCGAGCGAAAGCTCCTCGCCACTCTCCATCATCTTCTCCAGATCTCCGATAAAGGGCAGAGCGCCCTTTGGCCGCACAGTTCGAGCGAAGAATAGATTGAGCGGGCTCGTCAGCATGTGAAAAAACTTTGTGTAGGGAAAAAGCGCTACAAATGCGTAGACCGTCAGGGTGTGAAACCACCAGGTTCCGTAGTGAGCGAGCTTGGCCTGTGCTTCAGGAAGGAACCAGAGCGACTTTGCAACCAACCATCCGATCGGAGAGTAGAGCGCCCACGGATCATCTGTGGCATGTATGCGCAGACCCTCCAACAAAAATCCCTGCACAACGAGTAGCGCCAGCATGGCGAGGATGAAGATACTGTTCCATGAATTGTGAACGGCATCGGCGTGTTCGATAAAGCGCCGATACCCAAAGAAGAGGATCCCTGCGAGCATCAAGAGCCCGAAGATATCGCTGAACATCGTTACGTATAGATAGAATTGTCCCTTATAGATCTCGATGCCTAGATCGTGGTGGATAAATACCATCGTGGTTGTAAAAAACAGTACAAGAAAACCAAGGTATACTAAGAGGTGCGCCATGGCTGAGCCGTTACTACTGCTACGAGCCACCTTCTTATGAAAAAATCCGTACTGAATTAGATCGTCGAGTCGGTAGAGCCAGTGACCGCTATGTTCAGGAGAGGGCTGGCCGGAGCTCCACAGCTCGACCCTTCGTATAACCCCGTTAACCCCTATTACTAGCGCTACAAGCAACAATCCGTAGAGCCCTATAACATTAGGCAGGGTATTGAGATTCCACATTATTTCGCGAGTTGCTTCCATGACTACTAAACTAGACGCATCGCTTACATCACACCAGCGGTCTTAATAATGTATTAATAGTATTATTAGAGACCTCATTAGAGGACACAATTGGTATAGCTAAGCGCCTAATAATACAGATGTTTTTCTATAAATGCGGGGTTTTGTTGACAATGTTGGGCTCAGATCCTCACAATAGAGGGATACCTATGGGCATTACGACGCCTCAATCAGTTCAAAAAACCGCAAGCGCTTCCTGTCGACCCATTTACCTGCGGTTTGGCGTTGTTATTTTCTAACCCTTCATAAAGCCCTATGGACATGAACTCAGATATTGTTTTGGCGCTCTTCTGGTCCGGCATCCCCGTAGTTATAGCTATCGCGGCCTATATCTTCTTTATCGTAGGGTCGCTAGCGATCGCACGGAGTCGCACCCTAAGACTTGAAGAGATAGTTGAGTCGGGTGGACGAGGTGCCACAGCCGCACAACGGATCGTTGATGCCTCAGGTCGCTATCTGCTCTTTACGCAGTTCGGTAGGTTGCTTTCATCTATATCGGCGGGATTTTTTCTGGCTTTTTTTACGGGCGCAGTTCCGCGCGCAGTACTCGGAGGTGGAGTTGGTTTATGGGGTATCTCGTGGTGCATCTCCATAATCACTTTTTGTGCGGTGATCGCGCTAACGTTGATACTAGTTCAGATTGCAAAGGCTGTATCTCTGCAGTATCCGGAGCGCTCGCTCTGTGCGGTATCGGTGGTACTAACGCTGGCCTACAAATTATTTGGGCCGATCCTTGTCTTCGCCCATCGAGCGGTGAGCCGTGTATTGAGTCGATTCGATGTGCGAATCAGCAATGAGCGTGAGATGTCTGTATCCTCAGATGATCTGAGTGAGATCGTAAAGATTAGCTCTGAGAACGGTACGCTTGAAGAAGAGGAGCGCGCCCTTATTGACGGGGTTGTTGAGCTCTCAGAGCGCTTTACTCGCGAGATTATGACCCCTCGCAAGGATATTGTTTGGGTTAAGGAGCAGGGGACAACAGCAGAGCTGCTTAACGTCTTAACTCGGGAGGGGGTTTCGCGAGTATTGGTATGCGGACGCGATCTCGATGAGGTGCGTGGAATACTACTGGCAAAAGATCTTCTTCCATTAGTTGGGCGCTCGCTTTCAGGGGTAAGTTGGCAGACATATCTGCGACCAGCACACTCTGTGCCTAATACAAAACCGGTTAATGAATTGCTGATAGAGTTTCGACAGCGTGGGATCCATATCGCAGTGGTGCTTGATGAGCACGGCGGAGTTGATGGCATCGTTACCCTTGAGGATCTTGTGGAAGAGATCGTTGGAGATATCTTTGATGAGTTCGACTCGCCGCTTGAGAGGCAACACCTTACACGAGAGGTAGACGGGGCCATCTTTGTTGATGGATCTATCTCTATTGAGCGCATCAAGGCGGACTACGGTATCGTGCTGCCAGCAGGGGAGTACGAGACGGTTGCGGGCTTTATCCTGGCGCAGCTACGACGGGTGCCGAGTGAGGGGGAGTCATTTGTGCGAGGCAGCTACATCTTTGCTATAACAGAGGTTCATAAACACCGCATCGCGCGCATCTCAATTAAAAAGGTAGATCCTGTGCCCTCACTTAAAGTAGAGCCTGAACAGGTAGTTGCGATAGCCAATAGCAGCCCCTCAGCCAGAGTTAGATCCGGCGGATAAATACCACCCAACGGAATCCCTTAGGCACCCATTATCATCCTTATATCTGCGGCTTGGATTAGGCCACAGGTGCGTGTGCCTTAAGTATGCGCAGATTAAGAGGGGAGAGATGGTAATGGATGCAGATCCTAGTTCAACGATATTAGGCCAGGAGGCAGCGCAGAGCGAGGCTTCGAAGGTCTCTGTTACAGAACCAGGCGTCCAGTCATCGATTCCGGTTCAGAGTGCCGTTACCACTAGCGCTACCCCTACCGCTACTGCTGCGATAGCAACAGGGACCGTAACGGATGCGCCACGCGTTGAGGTAAGTGCAGCAACCATCACACGCATGATGGGGATAGCGTCGACGACCGACCTGCGATTGCTTGAGGGGCGGGTTGATCTGCTTGCATCAAAGGTAACTGGGTTGTTGACCAAAGTTGATCGAGTGCTCTCTATGTTTGGTAGCGTTCCAACATCGAGTGATATTGGGCGACTAGAGCTTCAGATCGGCGCGGTAAAGTCTATGCTGCGTGAACTGCTTGAATCGACAGATGCCAGAGGCCAGAATGTACAGCAGGCTGATACAAAAGGCGCGGCAGAGGAGCAGAACAGGAAGTTACGTGAAGGAATCCGTTCGAGTTCCGAGTAGTTTAATAGAAGATAATTATTAGGACTAGTATGGCACGAGCAAAGAAAGAGAGATCTGAAATTACACTTGAGATAGATCAGCCACTAGCATCCAAGGTAGAGAAAACACGCTCGCGGGCAAAAAACTATGTGCTTGATCTGCGCGTGTATAGCCCGGCATCAAGCGGTTATATCAGCCTTGATGGATTGGACGCAGCACCTGCGATTGTGCGGCTTGCTAAGGTTAAGGGGCTCGATGTTATAGCAATTACCGATCTTTTTAGTGCTGATTTCATTGATCGAATGGTTTCTGCCTCTAAGGATTCACCACTGACCGTTATTCCGGGAGTAGGCCTTAGATGTAGGGTTGGTAACTGTGATGATGTTGTTATGTCATGCTTATTCCCAGAGAATACAAAGGCGGAACATATTAACAGATTTCTAAAGGCCATGGATGTTCCTAGTCAGGCAGATAGCAGACACAGGCATCTTGTTACGAAACCGCTGCGTGAGATCCTAGAGACCCTCGATGCCTTTGGTGGCATTGCTATTCCAAGTCGGCTCGATAAGACCCCCAATCGCAAGGCAGAGATCCGTAACCTGGTAGAGAATTACGGTTTTCGGGCCTTTGACCTGGCATATGGAGATTCGGCGGAATACTTTAAGAAGAGCTGGCCTAAGCTGCAATTTCATCTTTTTAGCTTCTCTGATGCTAACGCTCTGGCGCAGATAGGGAGCCGTACGGCACGGGTAAAGCTTAACCTGCCAGGTTTCGAAGGGATCAGGGAGATAGTTGCTCGTAAGGAGCAGCCCGCCTCGTAAAGCGCCCCTTGCAAGGTTAGCCCATTCCGCTAGACAATGCCTAGTGTGGCACACTGGCTTGTAAAAACCGAACCGAATGTATACTCGATAGATGATCTTGCGCGCGATCGCTCTACTGATTGGAGCGGAGTTAGGAACTATCAGGCTAGGAACTTTCTCAAGGCCATGGCGGTCGGGGATCAGGTGCTGATTTATCATTCAAATGCAGAGCCACCTGGGATAGTTGGGGTAGGGGTAGTGCTTAAAGAGGCGACCCCGGACCGCACGCAGTTTGATCCCAAAAGTGAGCTATTCGACCCCAAGGCGAGTCAAGCAGCGCCCCGCTGGTTTTGCCCTGAGATAAAGTTTGTGCAAAAATTGAAAAAGCTGGTCTCTTTGGGGGAGCTACGGGGGTGTAAGGCTCTTGCCGAGCTGGTTCTGTTGCAACGGGGCTCGCGTCTGAGCGTTATTCCGGTCTCTGAAAAACACTTTCAAACGATCCTCGAATTATGAGAGGTCGGGTCAAATTAAGTAGGATTTAGTAGTGGTTGATCGTATTAGGATAAAAACTGCGGAAGAGATCGAGTTGATGCGCGAAGCGTGTCAGGTCACCGCTACTATTCTGGACGAGGTTGGCGCTATTATTAGAGTGGGGATGAACACCGAGGAGATCAATACCTTCGTGCATCGACGCACAACGGAGCTTGGCGCTATTCCGTCTCCTCTTAACTATAAGGGCTTTCCTAAATCGGTCTGCGTTTCTCCGAACGATGTAATCTGTCACGGTATTCCAGCGCCGTTCGTTATTCTCAAGCAGGGCGACATAGTGAACGTCGATGTGACCTCCTTTAAGAACGGATTTCATGGCGACTCAAGTCGTATGTACTTCGTTGGGGGTGAGGTGGCTTGCAGTGCAGAGGCACGCGAACTTGTGCAGATAACCAGGGAGTCGCTCTTTGCTGGTATTAGAGAGGTTGCCCCGGGCAAACGCATCGGTGATATCGGGGCCGCTATTCAGGAGTTCATCAAGGGTACTAAGCGTGGCTATGGGATAGTGCGGGAATATACCGGACACGGTCTTGGGCGTGAATTTCACGAAGCGCCGCAGGTTGTGCATATAGGCAAACGGAACACCGGGGATGTAATGCGAGCAGGGATGACCTTTACAATTGAGCCGATGATTAACATGGGCAGCCACAAGACCGCACTCTCCAAGGTCGATGGTTGGACGGTTCGAACCCTTGATGGAGCGCTCTCAGCACAGTGGGAACACACCATCCTTGTAACGGAGAGCGGTTACGACATTATGACAGCTAGTTCGAGGGGATTGTTCTAAATCCAGCGCCAGTGATTGTTTCAAAAATCACTGGCACTGGGTCTAGTTAAGAGCCTTGTCCGGTGCGATGATGCACCAGCAAACCAATGGGTCGTTGTTGGAGTAAGGAACGTCAGCTAGCTTTGCGGTAATGCGGGTTACTCTTTTAAAGAGCGAGGAGTATCCACTTGGACCGAGGCAGTGAACGTTGGCCTCGCCCTCCTTAGCACCCCTAGCCCGGCCGCCCATACGGCGCAGCGTAAAAGCCCTGGGCTACTCATCCTCTGAGCCGGAGGAGTCCCGCAGTACGGCGAAACGCTCCATGCCCTGAGACTCAACCACTAGCCTAATGCCCTTAATTGGGTCGGCTTTTTCAACCGCTGCGCGGAAATCGGCTATCGAGGCAAGCTCCTTGCCGTTTATACTCACCAGTACGTCGCCGGGCTGCAGCTCTGCGCGAGCCGCCAGGCCCTGCGGATTGATCTCAGTAATAACGAGTCCACTAGCTCTGCTTGAACGGAGTTTACGGGGTGAGCTCTCATTGAACTCCTCTACCGTAATACCTAGGTTCTCGTTCTCACCACTAGGGGTTGTAACGCTCTCCTCAACCTGATTCATCAGCTCTCCTATTGCAACGCGCAGGACATCCTTGCGTCCATCACGCACGACCGTAACATCCAGATCGGTTCCTGGCTTGATGGATGCCACCGAATTTCTGAGCTGATTTACGTTCTTAATCTTCTCTTTGCCAAGCAGCACGATAATATCGCCCTGTTTAAAGCCGGCCTTCTTAGCGGGGCCCTTCGGATCAACGTGCCCTACGAGCGCGCCCTCTGTGCCTGGATAGTCGAACGATTTAGCGAGATCTTCAGAGAGGTTTTGGATTCCAACTCCGAGCCAGCCACGTGTTACCTTGCCCTTGGTAATCAGGCTCTCCATAACCTCTTTAGCCATATTAATCGGAATAGCGAAGCCGATCCCCATGTAGCCGCCAGATTTTGAAACTATAGCTGTATTTATACCGATAACCTCACCGCGCAGATTAACTAGTGGACCTCCGCTATTGCCGGGATTAATTGCGGCGTCTGTCTGAATAAAGTCCTCGTACTGTCCACCACCTGAGAGCGCACGCCCCTTGGCAGATACGATTCCAGCTGTGATGGTATTATCGAGTCCGAAGCTTGCGCCGGCTGCCACCACCCACTCACCTATTTTAAGTTTATCAGAATCGCCGAGCTTCGCTACCTTTGGTATATGATCCTTGACCTTGATCTTGATTACGGCGAGATCGGTTTTAGGATCGGTTCCAACCACCTTAGCTTTGACCGTCTTCTCGCTGTTAATGCGAACCATTACCTCGTCCGCCTCACCAACGACGTGGTTGTTAGTAAGGATATGTCCCTGGTCATCAACCATAACCCCGGTACCGAGACCGCGCTGAGGGGCCGGTGCCATTTTGTCCATAAAGTCCTCGCCAAAGAACTCCTTGAGTGGGTCGGAGCCCTTGGGGGCGCCGTTTTTCTTAGGCTTGGTTTCGGTCGATATCGTAACCACTGAGGGGGTGATCGTCTCGGCTACCTGCTCAAAGGCCTCCGAGAGCTCCTCTGCCATGCGGGAGCCTGGCAGGGCTGCGGCTTCCTGCGCGCTAGCGGGTCTAGAGATCGCTGCTAATAGGATTATTGAGAGGCTGAGCCGTGCCAGCAGGGAGGATGGCGCTTGGTAGAAAGGAGAGCTAGATGCTGTCATAGGAAATATCTTCTTTAATTGAGGTATTTATCTTACCGGTGATGTAACATGAAAGACGGATTGTCGAAACAATTATTCAGAAAAGGGCAGATGCATAAATATCCTCGAATAGTGTGCCTACACGGATTAGGGGGGTCGCCACGCTCTGCCAAGGGGCTTCTGATACAGGAGCGCTTTAAGCAACACGGTATCGCAACTGAGCTGCTCTCAGTGAGCATTCCATCCCTTGAAAAGCTCTCTGTTGTTTTAGCCATTCAAGCTGTTGCAGAGGAGCTTCGTAGCAGGGCGAGTGAGCCCGTAGTGCTAATTGGGAGCAGCTTCGGCGCCTTTGTTGCGATTCATGCCCTGGCAAGTCTAACACCACAGGAGAAGGGGCACGTCGAGCGGCTCGTGTTGTTGGCCCCACTATTTGATCCATGGGACCAAAATAGCGCTCTTCTAACCCCTGAGGTTCAGAGGAGCTGGCGTGAGGTTGGAACGTTCCCGATTATGGATCTGGAGCTTAAGCAAGAGGTGCCTGTGCACTATCGTTTGATGGAGGAGCTTCGACTCTTTGACTCCTCTAAGGTTAGCCTCAATATCCCTACCCTTATTGTGCACGGAACACAGGATAAAACGGTCCCCTGCTCACAAAGCCAGCACTTTGCCGCCGGACGAGGGGAGGTGCAGTTAAAGCTCGTAGATCAGGGGCACCAATTGCTGGAGGATCCGGAAGGGCTGCTCTTAATGCTTGAGGAGTTTATTCTACACCCCTTGGGGTCATCATAAAATAAGGCTTTCGTGCCACGCATGGCATCAGCATAATAGAGCCATGGCATCAATCCCACCCAAGCGCCTGATATTCTATATCTGTATTATCCTTGTGCTCGCATACGGAGTGGTCTCTGCGCTATCACGTACTACGGAGGATCCGCTAGCACGCAACTTGTTTATAGATCGGGCGCGTAATAACGCTGATGCATCTGCTACGGAACTGGCAACGCAGGGGGCGCTAGCTAAGGATCCGTTGGGTGATAATGATGAGCTCGAGGATGATGATGAGCTGGCGCAACTTAATGCGCTAAGTGCTGATGATAGCGATGTGATACCCGTTATAGAGGTCACGCCTACAGTGACGCCGGTTGATACTTTGAACAGTGATAATGTAGATGAGGATGAAAACGACGAGTCTGGACAGGACCCACGAGTGCTGTTTTCTGAGGCCGAGCAAGCTGAGCAAGCAGCGCTTGATAATGGCATGATGGGTGGTGTGCGGGTGTCGCGAGGTTCCGGTATAGTAGCGCCGCCTGAGGCCTCGGGGCCGATCGGCTCGTCGTTAGTATGGACTTCGGGACAGCCGCGTGGTTACACGATGTTGTATGCGATGCAACCGGAGGCGCGCGCGGTTGTAGAGAGTCATATCGAGACCATGCTCGCTGCGCGCATACGGGAGCCTTATATAGGTGTGTTAGTTGACGGCACCTTCGGCCAAGATTTTGAGTACCTTAAGACCATCATCGCGCGCCTCTCTGTCGAGCGAAATCTTACGATGGTGCTCTATCTAACAAATGGGGCAACGCAGCGCAGGCGGGCTTCAAAGATTGATGCGCCTTTTATTAAAATAGATCCGAAGATTTTTCGAAGTGAGATTCTGTCCGATCAGAAGCTACGTGGGCAATTTAGCGCACTTGCAGCGCAGGCGCGCAATATCTTGCAGTATAGTCTTGAGCAAAACCCGGCTAATCAGAACCTGGTTAGTGTGATGCTTGAAGATAACCTCGATCTAGCCGCCTATCGTTCGATGCGGGATTTAGCGAGGCAGGAGGTAGGCTCTTTAGCCAGTTTTATTCGTAGCACTTGCCTCAGGTGTTTTGATCCCAAGGACGAGGGGAGTGATGCCGATACGGACGGAGATGCGCGTGAGGAGCATAACCTAGAGCTTTTTTCGGTTCTTAAGCGTGGGGATGCATTTTCACTCGATGGTGTTGGTTTTGCATACCCAGGTGAAGGTGCAGAGGCAGGAGTTTCGCCGGAGCAGTTAAACGCAAATATTCAAGCGTCCTACTTACGGGGCTTGCGGTTCTTTGGTTTGTGGCGACATAACTGGCAGGGGGTAGTTAGTGAGGGCAATAAACTAACCCCTGATAAACGCAGCTATCTGCCCTCAACCCCGGAGCAGGAGGCCTTTGAGCTTAGTATGCTACGGCTTGGATTATTTGTTGAGCCAGCACCCGGAGATGATAATGAGCAGGATGGGAATGTTGTCATGCAGTAATGATTACTGTAGGAGTTACTGAATGAACCGAGATAATTTTGATCTGCTTCTAAAAGAGTTACACGCAGCTGTTGTAGCTTCAACATTGCTGCTCTTTCCCCTTGATGAGGCGCTTAAGCAGGCGCGCGCGCAGGATGCTACAAGAGTGGCGCTTAAAGAGAAGCTGTGCGCTGCAATTCCAGGATGTAGAGCCGATATGGAGATGCTTGTGTTGTTTGACAGCACCTCCGTCGGAGCTGCGATCGCAGTAAAGAGGATCTCTGCACAGGGCAAAGATCAGATCGGAATTACGACAGCGCTCGCAGATCTATGGGGACAAGCAGAAGCCGCGCGCTCGCTTTGGTATGAGCATTTTGTGCAATTTCCATCAGATCTTGGGGCAGGTAGGGGTGAGGCATTGCTTGAAACTGCGCGCTTGCTTGGGCCGAGTGCGGTGGCTATAGCGATTCAGATATCCGAGCCGGTGGTCCAATATGTTGAATTTGTTTCAAAAGTAGCTGGCAGCAGAGCGGTAGATCTCGGCTTAACCCCTTGAGATTCCACAGGCTTGACCGAGATAATGGTTGTGATACCCTCTAGCCCTCTCTATGTGGGTGAAGGTAGTCGTCCTCGGCTCTCTTCTATGTGTGAGAAAACCATTATTTTAGCTGTGTTACACAAAATAGCACCGTTATTGAGAAGGTTTTCTAATAGCATTAGCACCGCGCGAGGATGGTAAAAGTTTTGAAGAATTTGAAGAAGTAGTTATGAGTACCGTATTTGTTTCAACTGAAGTTGCCCGAGAGGGTGCCAAGTGGTGGGTAATCGACGCAACAGGCGTTCCGGTTGGGCGTATCGCCACAGAGGCCGCACATCTTATTCGCGGTAAACACAGAGCTACATTTACACCTAACGTTGATGGTGGTGATTTCGTAGTTGTAGTGAATGCAGATAAGGTAGTTCTAACTGGCAATAAGCATGAGACCAAGATCTATCGTCACTACACAGGATACATCGGCGGCCTTAAAGAGGTTGCTGGTGGTGATATGCTCAAGAGGAAGCCAGAGGCAGCTATTGAGCGTGCCGTTCGTGGAATGCTTCTAGAGGGCGTGCTAGGTCACCGTTTATTGGGTAAGTTAAAGGTGTATAAGGGTGGAGATCACCCGCACGCAGCGCAAGCGCCAGAAGCTTTTCAAGTTAGTTTTCAGCTCAAGAAGAAGAAGTAGGTTAAGGAGTACAGATGATCAAGGGTGGTGGATTTCACGCAATCGGACGCCGCAAGAATGCGGTAGCTAGAGTTTATCTCAGGCCAGGTGCCGGTAAGTTTTTAGTTAATGGCCATGAGACGAAGGAATACTTCGGTCGTGCAAGCCTAGATCTTCTTCTGAGGGAGCCGCTCGTAAAGACCGGTGTCACTGAGAAGTTTGATATCTCTGCCAACGTAAACGGTGGTGGAAAGAGTGGCCAGGCAGGGGCTCTTAGACTGGCTCTTGGACGTGTCCTGATCGATGTTGATGCAGCGCTTAGGCCAATGCTTAAGGAGGCAGGCATGCTTTCACGCGATTCGCGTGAAGTTGAGCGTAAGAAGTACGGGCGCCACAAAGCTCGTAAGCGTCCACAGTTCTCTAAGCGTTAATCGCATTACGCGAACGCTTGATACGAAAAGCCTGGCAGCGAGAGTTGCCGGGCTTTTTTTTATTTTAGGCAACCCCCTCAGGGGTCGATTTGCGGAGCAAATCGGAGGAGACAATACTAACTATTCATCCCTAAAATGAGCATCCCCTATTAGGGGACGTCAAGAAAGAGGGGTCTTTAGGTGATATCTCGAGATCTAATCTTTTTAATCACCACCAACTTTATACTGGGGTCAATAGTTACCATAGATGCCAAGAACTCGGCATCCTGCAGTTTGAGACTTAATTTTTTCTATTACCTTTACGAGTGTCTCAGCTGGCTGCTTGAATGATTCAATATCGATGTAGAACTTATACTCGAAAGGTTTGCCGAGGATCGGGCGGGACTCTATCTTGGTTACGTTTGTATCGAATGCGGCGATCTCGCTTAAGATGCGAGCGAGGCTGCCTGGCGCATGGGGCAGGGTGATGAGTAGTGAGCACTTGCTGGGAGTATTTAAACTCTCTGGCTTTGCTGAAATGGCAACGAAGCGTGTTGAATTGATGGCGTGATTTTGAATCGCGTGTGCAACGATCTGCAGGCCATAAGTATTGGCGGCTTCCTCGCTTGCGACCGCGGCGATACGGGGGTCCTCAATTTGCTTAACGTGCAGGGCCGCACCTGCGGTGTCACTGAACTGAACAGGAGTGGCTAAGGGGTGGGCCTCAAGAAACTGAGAGCACTGCTCGAGGGCCTTCGGATGTGAGATAATCTGACGAAGCTCATTAACGCCTCCCGCAAGTAGCCCTGTCGCCATTAGGTGTAGCTGAACCGGACAGTAGTACTCAGCGATGATAGAGCAGTTGAATTCGGCCAAGAGGTCGTAGTTTTCATGTACAGATCCGGCCAGGGCGTTCTCTATGGGGATGATGCCGATATCAGCTCTAG
>JAPLFS010000071.1 GCA_026390555.1 Pseudomonadota bacterium | reverse complement strand
GTAGTAAAGGCTCTCTGCTTAAAAGCCTTTTGGATCTCTGTAAATACACCTTGTCGGGATTCAATCTCCGTATCATTTAAAAGCGATACCCCTGGTATGTCCTGGGTCACCTTGATACCAGCTGCATCAAGCGCCGTCGGAAAAACATCGATGGTACTGGTTGTAATATTCACTACCCTAGCACCTAGTACCTTGGGGGACTTTACAATCAGGGGAACATGCACCTCTTCGTTAAAGAGTTGGTGCCCGTGACCATGCTGTCCATGCTCCATAAACTGCTCGCCGTGATCAGCTACCAGGATAATGGTAAGGTCGTCGTAGAGCCCCTGCTCCTTAAGGTAGGAAAAAAGACGCCCAATCTGCGCGTCCATATATTTAATCTCGCCGTCGTAGTGATTAATGTATTTAAGCTCCCTAGGTGAATAGTGCTTGCCCGGAACTGCATCGGTAAAGGCGCTCTTGTACCGATCTGGCGGCGTATAGGGATCGTGCGGATCGATGAAGTGTAGGTACATAAAGAACGGCTTATCCTCTTTTAGAAGCCGATCGATCTGGGCCTCTCCGATCTTTACGATCTTCTCGGCTTGTGGGCTCTCCCTGTAGATAAAGGTCTCGAACCCCTGCTGATAACCGAAGTCTTCTGAGATCCACGGATTGGAGGAAACAGCTACAGTTGAATACCCATTCGCTTGAAAGATCTCAGCCAGGGTGACTAGCTTGTCTTCTAGCTTTATAGCAGCCTCCTTAACATCTGGACGTATATTCGGGGGCATCCAGCCATGTGTTGCCGGGTAAACCCCGGTGAACATCGAAGCAACCGAGGGTGGAGTCCATGGCGCCGCCGTAACGGTGTAGGAGAACCGTACGTTTTCCTGAGCGAAGTGATCTATATTGGGGCTAGTCGCGCGTTGATAGCCGTAAGCTCCCAGGTGATCAGCTCGTAGGGTATCGAGCATAAGAACGAGTACGTTGCCTTTAATAGGCTGTGCAGAGCGCCATAGGCCGATACTAACTGCAACTACTATAGCCAGTGCTAAGACTACTAACGCCCGTCGTTTGTTCATCGTGTTCACACCTTATACTTAACCGTGTACGGGCTGCCCCTCGGGGAAAGTGTAGCTCAAAGCAGCACTTTAAGACACCTATAGAGCTATTTTATAAGTTTCCAACACGATCATTCTGCCCCACATTCGGAAGCTTAAGATCTGCTCGGCAGGCTATAAAGTTGGGGTTAGCGAAGCCGCTCTTGCCGTACTCTAGCCGCTCTCCGTTATCGGCGTTAAGCACCTTACACCCAGACTCCTCAAGGATACACTGGCCAGCAGCGGTATCCCACTCCATGGTACGCCCGAAACGAAGATAGATATCGGCGCTACCCTCCGCTACGCGGCAGAACTTAATAGCCGAACCACACCGTATCTTCTCACTTACACCGTAGTCACGCAGCCAGCTCTCGCCAGCATCGGAGCCATGCGAACGACTTACCGCTGCGATTAGATTTCCTGTGGTGCGCTGATTAGAGATTACAGCAGAGCTTCCCTGATAGATACGTTGAGCACCCCCACCCTTTACCGCCAGATAGATCTCCCCCGTTACTGGAATACCGATCACACCAAGAACTGCAACACCCTTGGCAACTAGCGCTACGTTAATGGTGAACTCTCCATTTTTGGCGAGAAACTCCTTGGTTCCATCTAACGGATCAACCAGCCAGAATAGCTCCTGTGCAAGGTGTTGGTGTTCCGCCGTGATGCTCTCTTCACACACAACCGGAATTCCGGTTTGCTTTAACTCGCGCTCTATCAGGTCCGCAGCGGCGAGGTCCGCCTCTGATACCGGGGAACCGTCCCCCTTCTGCTGCTGCTGTATATAGGGGCGATTATAAATCTCCATAACTACCTCGGCCGCGCGTTCAACGATTTGAACGACGAAGGGAGTTCCTCCGAACGACTCAAGTAGTTGCTGCCAGCGAGGGGTCTGGATAGTGTCTTGATTTGCTGCCATGTTTACTGCCATCCGCCTATAATACCGCCCCCTTAAATCTATGTCGACAGGGCTTGCAATCACCTGATATCATTCGGACTTACTAAGCTGAATAGGATAATCTCTTCAGCGCCATCGAGCTAGCTACCTATGACCGGAACCGTCTCCCTAACCTTTTCAAGCGATAACGCCATTGCGCTCCTCTCCCTTGGCAATACTGATGAGCGTGCCATCACCCTAACCCCTGCTAGGCTGCAGTCCTTCATTGCTGCACTTAATGAGGTAAAGGACTCTAAGGCAACGGGGCTCGTTATTTTCGCTCCATCCCTAGAATCCTTCTGTGTCGGAGCGGATATCTCCCTTATTCAGAGCATCACCGACCCAACACACGGCGCAGCACTTGCCGCTGAAGGTCAGGCAGCCTACGACCTGCTAGAAGATCTCAGGTGTACCACCGTCGCTGCGATCAGTGGCCCGTGTGTCGGTGGCGGGTGCGAGATGGTGCTCGCCTGTACCTACCGCATCATGACCGATGCTAAATCGAGCGTGATCGGATTACCTGAAACTAAGCTCGGTATTCTGCCCGGCTTTGGAGGAACCTATCGACTCCCACGCGTTGTTGGACTACCGAAGGCGCTCGATATTATCCTCGCTGGAAAGACCCTTAAAGCCTCCCAGGCCTTTAAAGCTTCCCTAGTTGATGAGATCGTTTCATCCGCCACACTCCTATCACGTGCCGAAGAGATTGCACGCGGCAAGAATCCCCCCCGCCGACGAAAACTAGCGCTGATTGATCGGATTCTCTCCTCAAATCTTCTCGGTCGCGCACTTGTAAGAAATAGAGCGCGCACGGCGCTTCTAAAACAAACTAAGGGGTTTTATCCCGCGCCGATACGGGCGCTAAACGTAACAGTAGCTGGGCTAGCCCAAAATCGCCACGAGGCCCTACAGGTTGAAGCGCGCGAGTTGGGTGAGCTAATCACTACACAGCAAAGCAAAGCGCTCGTGCACCTATTTTTTCTGACCGAAGCTGCAAAGGGTCTCGGCAAGAGCGCTCGCAAAGAGATTGAAGGGCAACATTTCATGGTTATAGGAGCGGGCACGATGGGTGCCGGCATAGCCGGAGCCCTTGCAAGAAACTCGCATCAGGTGATCGTTAAGGATACCAGCGATAGCGCCCTAAAACGTGGCAAGGATCACCTGACTAAAGAGCTCGGAAAGCTGCGCTATCTCTCCTCATTTGAACGGGCTGCGATCGCAAATCGTATCGACTGGCTGCAGTTTCAAAGCAGCTCCTTTGAGCGTAGTAGTGTTGTGATCGAAGCGGTCTTTGAGGATATTAATCTTAAGAAGAAGATCTTTCAGGATATCGCTAACCGTGTGCCATCCGACTGTATACTGGCGTCTAATACCTCCTCACTATCGGTCTCTGAGATGGCGCGCGCCATTTCGCACCCTGAGCGCTTTGTGGGGATGCACTTCTTTAATCCGGTTGAAAAGATGCCCCTTGTCGAGATTATCAGGGGGGAGCATACAAACGATACGACCATCGCAAAGGTGGCGGCCATAGCAACCGAGATGGGTAAATTTCCGATAGTAGTGCGGGACGTTCCGGGATTTTTAATCAATCGAATCCTGATTCCGTATCTAAACGAGGCTGTCTTTCTGTTACAGGAGGGGCATTCAATTGAGGCTATCGATGGCGCAGCGCTTGATTTCGGTATGCCGATGGGTCCAATTCGCCTACTTGATGAGGTTGGCCTAGACGTTGCCGCACACGTCTCTAAGGTTATGGTCGCTGGCTACGGTGAACGCATGGCGGTACCGGACTTTGCAGAGAGGCTTCAAGCGCTTGGGCGCAAGGGACGCAAGACCAATGCGGGCTTCTGTGATTATCAGGGGAAAAGTAGCTCAGTATGGGGCGGTCTTGCAGCGGCCCTTAATCTGCCAAGCAAGCCGCAAACGCCACTATCTAAGCAAGAGATTACCGAGCGTCTGATCTACCACCTAGTTAATGAGGCCATGAAGTGCCTAAATGAGGGCGTTGCTGGCAGCGAGCGTGAGGCCGCAATAAAGCAGATTGATCTAGGCACCGTTATGGGGATCGGTTTTCCACCGTTTCGGGGTGGAGTCTTGTACTTTGCGCAGCAAACCGGACTAGATTCTATTCGTTCTCGGCTTACAAACTTTGCCGCCATGTACGGGAGTCGTTATGAAGTTTTTTAGTAACTAGTCAGCATATTCCAGAAATATTCGTCTACAGTAATGACACTCAATAGCCCCTCAGGGGCCGATTTGGTGAGCCCGTCCAGCAGCGCAAGCTGCTTGCGCTGCAATGCGGTGGGGGTAAAAACATTATAAGCCTTGCCTTATTATAAGCGATAGCTTATAATTACATAAGATGAAAGTTAAGTACTATTTAACCACAGGCGGGCGGAGTCCTATAGAAATGTTTGTTCTAGCTTTGCCTGAGCAGACTCGTTTGGAGATCGTTGATGCGATTGCATTATTGGGAAGTGGCCTAAAGCTTGAAATGCCACTTAGCCGTAATCTTTCGAGCATTAGACCTGGCCTTCATGAATTACGTTTTCGAGATAGGGCCGGGCAGGTTCGGATCATATATTATCTCAAGAGAGGCGAGGCTATATACTTAGTCCATGCATTTAGAA
This sequence comes from Pseudomonadota bacterium, assembly GCA_026390555.1. NCBI lineage: Bacteria > Pseudomonadati > Pseudomonadota > Pseudomonadota bacterium. The sequence continues at coordinate 17,967 of JAPLFS010000071.1, read as the reverse complement.
AGAAAACGCAGGGCATTCCATCTAGAGAAATTGATTTAATTCTTAAGAGACTAAAGGAGGTTTGATATGGCTTGGAAAGAAATGACAATTGAAGAGTTAGCTGAATCGCTTGGCTCTAATATTACTGAAGTTCGTGAGAAGCAAAAGTTAATAGCTATGATTCTAAAGATACGTAAAGCTAAAAAACTATCCCAGGCTGCTTTAGCAAAAAAGCTGGCGATTAGCCAAGCAAGAGTGGCTCAAATTGAATCAGGAATTGGCACAGCACAAGTAACTTTTGATATCTTATTCAATATTTTAGTTGCTCTTGGTTATGACTATCGGGTCGTAACAACAAAAGCAGCATAACAATAAAAACCACTGGACGCAGACAAGTCTGAGTAATCATTTGTAAGGGGTCACGGCCATTAAGTTTTCGTGCTCGGCTTACAAGCTTTGCCGCTCTGTACGGGAGTCGTTATGAGCCTTACGCTGCGTCCTTAACGCCAAGATTCCAGCGCCTATAGAAGCTCTCAAGCGCTCCTGTATATTCCCGATCGACCGTGTCGATGATTACACCTAAGACGCACTGTTGCTCCTCTTGCAAAATCGCTGGATTCGGAAGTTGCGCAATCATCGCAAGTGCTATCTCCTTTGTATGCACGCGCCCACGTGTTGCTATTGAGATCTTCTCTGAGATCTCAAGGATATTAAAGGCTACGTTGTGCTCAATCGCAGCCTGTAAAGAGGCGGCTAATTCGCGCACGATGCGATGGATAATACTAGGCGAGAGTTCGCCGGGATAATTCGTAATGCCGAAGCACCAGCCATCCAGCTCAATCTGAAAAACCTCGTCGTAGCGATCCTTTACTAAAAACATAGCTACTCTCTCTTTTCTAATTTGCGTTGGCCATTTCAACCAGTTTACTCGGTTCAATATCAATCTCTGGAATACCTAAGAGTCGATTGGCGATACTGCCAGGAATAGCAAGTGCTGTAGTCACCCCTACCCCGTTTTCAATGTCCTCCATGATCCGTTCCTGCAAGGTATGTGCGAAGTAACCGAGCATCATCACCCTAATATCCTCTAAAATCTTGGCCTCCGTAGCTGGATCAAGGGAATCAGGTAGACGGGTTAATCTCTTTAACTCCTCGTACGAAGCTGCTCCCTCACGAACTAGCTGCAAGCGAATATCATCGATCTCTGAGGGCTCCAGTCCAAGTCTCTTTAGATTAGCGCCTATCAGTTGCGAAGCAAAAACAACCCAGGAATGCTGCGCCACCTCTGCGCTGCGACTCGCCTGTTGCTGAATATCCCTGCGTGCACTCGGCTGCGGAGTAGCCGAGCGAGCCTGATTATTCTGTGATTCAATCACAGCTGTTGCTGGTGACATTGTCGGTGAAAGTCTCTGCGCTTCAGAGAGGCCCGCATCAAAAGCACCCTTAACAAGCGCAGCCCCAGCCAATATACTCTCTTTGGGCGGAACTTGACGCTCGGCGCGCGCGGATTGCTCGAGATTAATTAAAGTCCCTACCCGCTCTAAGCTTCCCAACTTATCCTGCGCTTTAAGCGCCGAGTAGAACTTTTCAAAACGCTCTTCGAGTATCGTAGCGATCCGGGACTTAAGCGATGGCAAGCTGCGACTGTTCAACGCCTGCGAGGGCGTGCTCAGCTTAGTAGTCCAGAGCAGATCATCGGCCACCGCAGAATTATGCGCCTGTTGATCGTGTTTATGTTCGGTCCGGTTATCAGCCACCATATAGGTCAAAGTTACGGAAGATCTTCAAGATAATCAAAGGTAGGGGAAAGTCCCCCAATTCTAACCCTTCATGAAGATGTTATAGCGGTACTAATTCGATCTGTTGCATAACGATCGTGACAAAAGGCCATTTTGCTTCAGTTATTCATTATGGCACGCCAAAAAAGGGGGTGTTCACTTGCGAGCTGTTGAATATCTCCTTATGTTTTAATAGGTTAGCGGTAACTACTGACACGGTTCTATCCGGCTAAATAGCTCTACTATTCAGATAGTTACAAGGAATCTGTCACCGTTTTTCGTGCGCTCCCTTCCTAGCACTCGGTTCATCTAAATTTGGGTAACACGTTGAAAGAGTTCTCTAATGCCCCTTAAAAAGATCCTTAAATTTGGCGGCTCCTCCGTTGGCTCACCGAGTCGCATAGTAAGCCTAATTGAGATCGTGAGCGATCCGGCTCGTTATCAAGAGGGCGAGGTGCTAGCCGTTGTCGTCTCTGCATTTCAGGGAGTGACTGATACCCTAATCGCTCTGGCACGTAGCGCTGTAGCACACGAGTCATACATTGCAGGACTCCGCGATATTGAGAAGCGCCACCTTGAGGCGCTACACGAGCTCCTACCTGCCACAACACGTAGTGGCGCCCTGGCATCGGTTAAAGTTCTGATCAATGAGCTCTCGGATCTTCTGCACGGGGCGGAACTTGTAGGAGAGTGCAGCCCACGCACCCTCGATCACATTATGAGCTTTGGAGAGCGGCTCTCCGCTTTTATCGTTAGTGCAGCCTTTATTGCGCAGGGCCATGCAGCCGAGATGCTCGATGCTCGTCAAGTGATCGTTACAAACGATCTCTTTGGCAACGCGCGCCCCGATCGTGCTGCTACCGACAACGCCATTACAAGCTACTTCGCAGAGCATTCGAAGCTTCAGATCGTAACGGGATTTATCGGCGCTACGAAGGGCTCAGGTCAAACTACAACGCTTGGTCGGGGCGGCTCAGATCTTTCGGCTTCAATCTTTGGCGCAGCGCTTAAGGTATCAGAGATAGAGATCTGGACCGACGTGGACGGCATGTTAACTGCCGATCCGCGTAAGGTCCCTAAGGCCTTTCCGATCCCTGAGGTTACCTTTGAAGAGGCCATGGAGCTGTGTCACTTCGGGGCCAAGGTGATCTATCCACCAACAATGCAACCAGCGATCACGGCCAATATTCCGATAGTGATTAAGAACACCTTTAATCCAGCTAGTCAGGGAACTCGCATCGTTAAACGAGCCGTTGATCACCCCTTTGCTATTACAGGCATCTCCTCTATCAACGCCATCGCCCTTATTCGGCTAGAGGGTAGCGGTTTGGTGGGGGTAACTGGAACAGCGATGCGACTCTTTCGAGCGCTGGCTACGCAGCACACCAACGTTATCTTAATTACTCAGGCATCCTCTGAGCACACGATCTGCTGCGCGATAGACCCTGCTGGCATTACCGGCGCACGCCTCGCCGTCGAGGAGGAGTTCGGTCTTGAGATAAACGCTGGCTTAATCGCCCCACTGCATGTTGAAGAGAACCTCGCCATCGTATCGGTCGTGGGCGAGAGTATGCGTAGCTCCCCCGGAATGTGTGGCCGGGTGTTTTCAGCCCTGGGTGCAAACGGCATAAACGTTGTTGCAGTTGCACAGGGCTCTTCAGAGCTTAATATCTCAGCCGTAATCTCAGATAGAGATGAGGCCAAGAGCCTTAATGCCCTGCACGACGAGTTCTTCCTGAGCCATTCAAAGACTATTAACCTGTGGGTCGTTGGAACCGGATTAATCGGCTCCACCCTGCTACAGCAGATCGCATCTCAACGCGAGGTTCTCCTCAGTTCGCTCGGAATTGATCTGCAACTGCGCGGCATCGCAAACAGCCGCCGCATGGCGCTCTCTCAGGATGCGCTAACACCTTTGCCGATCAGCACCGAGTTACTCGACACGCAACCTGCGTACGATGCCGCGCAGTTTCTCAAGCACGCCATCTCGAATAATCTTCCGAACAGTATCTTCGTTGACTGCACTGCAAGCGAGGAGGTCCCGAAGCTCTATCCACAGCTCTTTGAAAAAAGTATCGCAGTTGTAACCCCTAATAAACGGGGTATCTCGGGCTCACTCTCGCTCTATTCAACGTTGCGTGAAGCGGCCCTAAAGCGCCGCGTTCCGTTTCTGCACGAGACCTGTGTTGGAGCCGCACTTCCAGTATTAAGCACATTAAACGATCTGGTACGCAGCGGTGACACGGTGCGCTCAATTGAGGCCGTACTTTCCGGAACATTAAGCTTTATCTTTAACTCGATGTCGAACGGCATCCCCTTTAGCGCCGCCGTAAAGGAGGCTAAAGAGCTAGGATACACGGAACCAGATCCACGCGACGACCTCTCCGGCCTGGATGTCGCTCGTAAGGTGCTGATCCTCGCCCGTGTTGCTGGAATTCCACTTGAGCTCGAACAGATCAGAATAAATTCAATCTTGCCGGAAGAGGCTATGAATTGGTCGCCAGATGAGTTTATGGAGAAACTCCCAACCTTAGATCATCACTTTGAGCAGCAATTAAACGAGGCAAAGAACCAGAGGCAACGGCTCTTCTTTGGTGCTCGTATCGACTGTGAAACGGGCTATGCTGAGATCGGAATGCGCGCAGTGGCGCTTGATCACCCATTCTGTGCCCTGCAGGGCGCAGATAATCTGGTTGCCTTTTCAACTCGCAGATACTCTAAGCAACCCTTAGTGGTAAAGGGGCCCGGCGCAGGTGCCGAGGTAACCGCCGCTGGTGTCTTTGCCGATATTATTCGGATAGCGCGATGAGGCGCGAGAAAGGTAACCTCGCAAGATGAACTCAGTACGGGTCTTCGCTCCAGCAACTGTGGCCAATGTCGGATCAGCGTTCGATGTGCTCGGTTTTGCGCTCGACGCTCCCGGAGACATCGTCGAAGCTCGTATCAGCGCTACTCTAGGGTTTAGGGGGGTTAGGATCGTTTCCATTACGGGGGATGGCGGTCGCCTCCCCCTTGATACCGCGAGAAACACCGCTGGAGTTTCGGCTGCCGCGCTCCTTGAGCACCTAACACACCGCGATCCAAAAAGTTACGGAGAGATCGGCCTTGAGCTTACTATAGAAAAGGGGCTTCCGATCGGTAGCGGTCTAGGCTCAAGCTCCGCCAGTACGGTCGCCGCAGTTGTAGCGGCGAACGAGCTGCTTGGTGCTCCGCTCTCTAGGATGGAGCTGATACCGTTTGCTATGCAGGGGGAGCAGGTAGCCTGCGGAGCGGCGCATGCGGATAATGTAGCGCCCTCGCTACTGGGTGGATTCGTTCTTATTCGCAGCTACACTCCGCTAGATATAATAGCGCTGCCCGCCCCGACAAAGCTCTGGGTATCGGTTATCTCGCCGCACCTTGAGCTACGCACTCAGGATGCCCGTAAGGTGCTTAAACGCACCGTCTCGATGGATCTTGCAGTTGCGCAGTGGGGTAACGTTGCAGCGTTAGTTGCCGGAATCTACCGAAACGATGTAGCTCTGATGGGTCGTGCGCTCGAGGACCGCATAGTAGAGCCGGAACGTGCTCAATTAATCCCAGGGTTCTTTGAGGCTAAGGAAGCCGCACTTCTGGCGGGGGCTAGCGGTTGCTCGATCTCAGGCTCCGGGCCCTCAATATTCGCGCTTAGTGATTCAGGCGAAAAGGCGCAATCAATCGGCGCTGCAATGACTCAGGTACTCAACAAACTCGACCTTTCCAGCACCCTACATATCTCTCGGGTTAATCAGGAAGGCGCACAGGTTCTAGCGAGGGCATAACGGCATGACGCTCCATAGCACCCTTAATCAAACGAGCACTACGAGCTGGCGAGATGCCGTACTACGGGGGCTGGCGCCGGATGGGGGGCTTTTTCTTCCCACAACCCTGCCGACCCTCTCAGAGGGTCGGCGTGCCCACCTAGCAACCCTGACATTTCCTGAGCTCGCCTCTGAGATCTCAGCACTCTTTCTTAAGGATGAGGTTCCAGTAGATTTACTAAAACAGATCTCTAGCGCAGCCTTTACCTTTGACCTGCCCATGCGTGAGATCGCACCATCCACCTTTATCCTTGAGCTCTTTCATGGGCCAACGTGCGCCTTTAAGGACTTCGGGGCGCGCTTTATGTCGCACCTCTTTCGCTACTTCTTGGGCGCTGAGGGTGCGCCGCTAACGGTACTTGTAGCGACCTCTGGCGATACAGGTAGCGCGGTTGCAAACGCCTTCCTTGATTACTCTCCGAACCCCCGCATTAAGGTTGCGATCCTCTTTCCAAAGGGCAAGGTAAGCGTTGTTCAAGAAAAACAGATGACAACCCTCGGCAAAAATGTATCTGCCTTTGAGGTAGATGGAACCTTTGACGATTGCCAGCGCTTGGTTAAACAGGCCCTGGCAGATAATACTTTGACGAAACAGACCCCACTTACTTCAGCCAATTCAATCAATATCGCACGCCTCCTGCCACAGATGTTTTACTATATATATGCGGGGCTGCAGCTCTCACGCCGCCACTCACACAGTGCGGCTCCGATCTTTTCCATACCGAGCGGCAACCTCGGCAATATTACGGGCGGGCTCCTTGCAAGCATAATCGGGCTCCCAGTTTCTCAGCTAATCGCAGCCTGTAACGCTAACGCCGCATTTCCGCACTACTTACAAAATAGAGAGCAAAGTGGGGAGCTCTCTCCGCAGCCCTCCCGTGAAACGCTCTCAAACGCTATGGATGTTGGAAACCCCAGCAACTTCTCCCGTATCGCTTCGTTGTGTAAGCAGCAGGCCCTTGATCTACCAGGTATTATGTCGGGCTTCAGTATCTCAGATGCTGAGACCTTAGAATGCATGACGCGCTGCTATAGTGAGTCGGGCTACGTTCTCGACCCACACACCGCGGTCGGACTGCGCGCACTGGAGCTATATCGGGAGGGTAACGAGGCGTGCTCCTCAGTGCCTGCAATCGTGCTTGCAACAGCTCATCCAGCTAAGTTTTCCTCCGTGGTAGAGAGTGCAATCGGATCTGCGCCGCAGATTCCGCAGCAGCTACAAGGTGCGCTCAGCGCTAAGGGGTATAAGATCTCTCTCGATAATTGCTATGATTCTTTACGCCAGCAGCTACTTAGTCTGTAACGCTCCATAACCCTTCAGAGCGACCATGTGCGGTCTGCGCATCGTAGTTGCGATCTAGCTCCTTTACCTCTAGCAGAACCCCCTGTGCAATGTCGTGCCCCCAAGTATTCGAGTCTCCATAACAAAGTAACTTTCTCATACCGCCCTCCATAAATAGCAAATCTGGTATTTTTTGGAATCTCTTCTGTTGAATCTTTACTCCTTGCGAGTAGTTTTTCCAAGGGGTAGGAGCCATACGAACGATTGAAGTAATAGAGAGCTTTCTGGAATTCCTGAGGCACTGCCCCTTCACCACACATACAATAATCACCAAGCCACAAAGGTGTATAATCTCTCTTGACACATTGTCGCTTTCAGGCGACACTCGAAAAGTGGAACCGAAATTTAGACGGCTAAAAACATACATCAGGCCGAATGGTAAAGCACCATTTGAGGAATGGGTTGTAAATATTCGGGATAAAACCTTAGTGGCAAAGGTCTTCACCAGAATAGACCGCCTGAAGGTCGGAAACTTTGGTGATTGTAAGAGTGTTGGTAATGGCGTGTTTGAGCTTCGATTGCATTTTGGATCCGGTTACCGAATTTATTTTGGTGTAATCGGATCAGAAGTGATTCTCCTATTGTTAGCAGGGGACAAGTCTTCTCAAAAGAAGGATATTGAAAAAGCAAAATTGTATTGGAAGGAGTTTTCAAATGGCTAAACAGAAAAGACGCATAAAATCCAGAAACTATGACAGCTTTCTGAAAAAGCAGCTTCAAAACCCCGACATGTCGGCTGAGTATCTCTCTGCTGCTGTAAGAGAAGGTTCGTTAGAGGGATTCCTAATTGCTCTTAAAAGTGTTGCCGAAGCCCATGGTGGGATTGGCACTATTGCTAAAGTAACAAACCTCAATCGCCAAAGTATGTACAGAATGTTTTCTGAGCGAGGCAATCCCACAGTGTCAAATTTATTAACGGTGCTTCATGCGCTCGGGATCGAAATCTCCTTCATTTCACAGGAAAAGAAGAAAAAAGCAGCCTAAGAGCCTGTGTTACAGGCTCTAGAGTCTGTATAACGCGGAGCTTGAATAACCCTATGCGCCATAATGAAGTTAACCTGTTCGAGAGTAAGCGGACTCTCAGTAGAACCCTGCCCCCAAACCATATGAAAGAAATTTGACACACATCTATATTGAACTCGCGTGCTGCATTCAATAGACCCAAAAATCCCGCAGAAAACAGATCATCGTAGATACTGTCAGGGAGGGCATAAGGGCATTGGTACGGGGTCACGGCCATTAAGCATAACAAGGAGTGACCCCGTACCAATGATCTTCCAATGATCTTTAAAAGATCTCTCTCGATAATTGCTACGATTCTTTACGCCAGCAGCTACTTAGTCTGTAACGCTCCATAACCCTTCAGAGCGACCATGTGCGGTCTGCGCATCGTAGTTGCGATCTAGCTCCTTTACCTCTAGCAGAACCCTCTGTGCAATGTCGTTTGCCTTTTGAACTGTTATAGCGCCGTGCCTGTGCCCCCAGAGATTGATACGCTCGGCTATCGAGGGGGCTACCGTTCGCAGATGCTTTAGGTGATTAAGCTCATGCGTTGTGAGCCGCTCCTGATATGCCTCCCAAGCCGCTAGCAGCTCCGCAGTAAGCTCTACATCTGCGGCGAGGCGTGGAAGGGTGACCTTTGCACTGCACCGCACCGCAACACTCTTAGGAGCCACGCTGCCATCTGAGTTGCGCCTCCAGTCCCAATGCACATCCCATTCCGTAGCAGCGAAGCGTCTCACCCCCCGTTCATCGATCGGGCCCCGCTCTAGCATCGAGGCCCGCAGCTCATCTGCGTTCCTGCCCCGCACATCGTAAGACACAAACTCAATAGTTGTTGCGCACACGGACGGTTTTTGGAGCGGCTCCATGCCTGTCAGCGAAAGGATTAGGGCTAGCGCACCGTATTCGAGCAATCGCACGCGCCTACTCCGTCATTGAATAATAAATTCGGTAAAAAACACCTGGGTTACAGCGGGTCGCTCAAGCGCAATAGCTTCATTTAGACCTTCAATGAGCTCCTCTCCAAGGCGATCCTTTCCATCCTGGGTGAGCATCTCATCAACCCGCTTGGATGATAGGATCCTGATAATAGTGTGGCGAAGTATCGTCTCCTTCTTTGAGAGATGTGCTGGAACTCCTGCCCCACCCGCGGCCTCTCCACCTGCTGCACCACCTCCGTGAGCGGAGCCTCCACCCTCACCACCTTCAACCATCATGGTCTGCTTATCTAGTAGGGCAGCGTCGTATTCAATAATGACATGCGTCTTTAGAAATGATGACGTTTCAGATAGGTTTACGACAAAGATGCCGAGATCGAAGTTCTCAAGTCGTTTGACCTCCTCAAGCTCCTCCTCGACAACGGCCTCATCGGATACCTCTCCACCTGAGAGAAACATCGGCACCCCGGCTCCCGCTATGAGTGAAAGTACCCCAAGCCCGATAAAAATCAGCTTGTTCTTACTCTTTGGCTTCGCTTCTGTAGGCTTATCGCCCCCGGCTTCCTTTTGTTCCGACATATAGCTACCCCGCCCTTTTTTATCCCTATACGAGTATAGTCGGTTAATTTCTTAGAAAGGATTAGGGCTTTTGTGGCTGTGGGGCACCTTTACTGATATCAGCAGGCCACAAATACCTTATATTGCAACGGTTATTCTGCTAAGTTATGGTCTTATCTGGTAACTATTCACCCCAGTATAAACTTGTCGGGAGTTAAAAGGATTCGATCTTGCGATCGGTCTTTAAGCCCCATCTTTCTTGACGTCCCCTGATCGGGGACGCTCATTTTAGGGGTGAATAGTTATTGTTTTCACCCCAGTTTGCTCTGCAAACTCGCCCCTTGATAGGGGCTAACGCACACGGAGCTGGCCGGGTAAATAATTACTATTATATTGGTGGCTAATACGATGGAAGCAAGCAACGACCCCCTCTACTCTATCCGCCACTCCCTGGCGCACGTTCTAGCTCAAGCTGTACTTGAGATTAGGCCCAATTCTAAGCTCGCCTTCGGTCCCCCGATCGATACCGGATGCTACTACGATTTTGACTTCGATGTGCCCCTTACTCCGGAAGATTTCAAAACCATCGAAAAATCAATGCGTAAGATAATCGGACGGCGGCAGCCCTTCGTTGCCTCAAAGCGCTCTGTAGCTCAAGCAGTTGAATACTTAAAGGGTCGTGATGAGGGCTATAAGGTAGAGTACTGTCTGGAGCTCGGAGAGCGGGGTGAATCGGAGATCGGCTTCTATACTAACGGACCGTTCGAAGATATGTGCGCAGGTCCACACCTCAATCACACCGGCGAGATCCCGCCAGATTGTTTCATGATCGATTCGCTCGCTGGAGCTTACTGGCGTGGAGATGAGAAGAACAAACAGCTCACACGTGTTTACTGTTTAGCATTTAAGAACAAGGATGATCTTAAGAGCTACGTTGGAAAGCGCGAGCTTGCGCGCGAGCGCGAGCACAGAAAGCTTGGAAAGGAGCTCGACCTTTTTAGCATAGATCACGAGGGGGTTGGTTCTGGTCTGATCCTTTGGCACCCGCGGGGTGGAATCATTCGTTACCTGATCGAAGAGCACTGCCGCAAGATGCACCTTGAGGGTGGCTACGAGTTCGTATATTCACCGCATATCGGTCGCGCAACCCTGTGGGAAACAAGTGGTCACCTCTCCTTCTATAAGGACGGTATGTTTGCGCCAATCGACGTCGAGGGCCAGGAGTACTACCTAAAGCCCATGAACTGCCCCTTCCACTGTAAGATCTTTGACGCCGTGCCCAAGTCCTACCGCGATCTGCCAAAGCGCTTCGCTGAGTGGGGTACCGTCTACCGATTTGAGCGCAGCGGAACGCTCTCAGGCTTAACTCGAGTACGGGGCTTTACGCAGGACGATGCGCATCTATTCTGCCGCAAGGACCAGATGCCGCAAGAGATCGATAAGGTCCTAGCGTTTAGTGTCAATCTGCTGCGAGACTTCGGACTAAAGGACTTCCACCTTTATTTAAGCACCCGTCCCGCAGAACGAGTTGGCGCGGAGGAGCACTGGGATGCTGCTGAGGATGCCCTTAAGCAGGCGTTAGAGCGCAGCGGATTGCCCTTCTCGCTAAAGGAGGGGGACGGCGCCTTCTACGGACCGAAGATCGATATCTGCGTTAAAGATATGCTCGATCGTGAGTGGCAACTAAGCACCATTCAGTTCGACTTTAATCTTCCTGAGCGTTTTGACCTCTCATACACGGATGCCGATGGAACGAAGGTGCGCCCATATATGATTCACCGCGCCCTGTGCGGTTCGATGGAGCGTTTCTTTGCTATACTGATTGAGCATTTTGGTGGCGCGTTCCCAACCTGGCTGGCTCCGCTGCAAGCCGTTATTATCCCTGTTAATGAGGGGTGCCAAGATTACGCTACTGCCTTTAGCAGCGCTCTTGTCCAGAGGGGCTTTCGTAGCGAGGTAGATCTCGCCAGCGATTCCTTCAATAAGAAGATTCGAAACGGTATTACCAGAAAAGTTCCGAATATCCTTATCGTTGGCAATAAGGAGGTTGAGGAGGGCTCCGTTACCCTAAGAAGGTACTGTGTTAAGGAGCAGATCTCGCTCTCTAAGGAGCAGTTCGTTGAGCGCCTAGAGCACCTTACCAAGCATCGCGTGATGGATAATTTTGCGGATGTTGGTAACTACCCCGCTTTAATAGAGAGCACCCCATCCTGAACTCCAACCTGCAAGGTGGAGCCGGGTGGTAGCTCATCGCTAATAATCGCTCTACCGATACGAGTTTCAAGCTCGCGTTGAATGTAGCGTTTAAGGGGGCGCGCGCCGTAGACCGGATCGTATCCGGAGTTAGCGATAAACTCCTTGGCGTCCTGAGAGACCTCAAGCTTTATATTACGCTCCGCTAAGCGCTTAGTTACATCAGCTATAAGCAGCCCTACGATCACCGTAATCTCGCTCAGTGAAAGAGGTTTAAAGAGCACGATCTCATCAACGCGGTTTAGGAATTCAGGTCTAAAGTGCCCACGTAGATCGCGCATTACTGAGGAGCGCGCAGACTCACTAATTTCAGCCTCGCCTGAAATCCCCTCAAGCAGGTAGTGCGAGCCGATATTAGAGGTCATGATAATAACCGTATTCTTAAAATCGACCGTTCTTCCCTGTGAATCCGTAACACGACCATCATCAAGGATCTGCAGCAGCACGTTAAATACATCCGCATGGGCCTTCTCGATCTCATCGAACAGGATAACGCAGTACGGTTTGCGACGCACAGCTTCCGTCAGCTGCCCGCCCTCCTCATAGCCGATATAGCCGGGAGGCGCTCCGATCAGCCGCGTAACCGCGAACTTCTCCATATATTCACTCATATCGACGCGAATCAGGCTCTGCTCGCTATCAAAGAGTACCTCCGCCAGGCTCTTGGCCAACTCGGTCTTTCCTACGCCGGTTGGACCTAGAAAGATAAATGATCCGATCGGACGTCTAGGGTCCTTGATACCAGCTCGTGCACGAATAACGGCGTCGGCTACGAACCGTACGGCCTCCTCCTGTCCGATAACACGGTCATGAAGTATCTGATCTAGCTTAAGCAGTTTGGTCTTTTCACCCTCAATCAATCGGGTCACTGGAATACCGGTCCAGCGCGCGACGATCTCTGCTATCTCACCATCAGTAACCTCTTCACGCAGCAGTCGACGAGCACTATCCTTACTAATGGTCGACTCCTCCCCCTCTAACTGCTTTTCAAGCTGCGGCAACTTTCCATGCTTAAGCTCCGCTGCTTTATTGAGGTCGTATTGACGTTCAGCTATCTCGATATCACGCCGTAGCTGCTCTATCTGCCCACGCAGCGCCTGCAACTTGTGAATAGCGCCCTTCTCCCTCTGCCACTGTGAACGCATAGCATCGGCATGAATACGGGCCTCACTTAGCTCATCAACGAGCGCCTTAAGTCGCTCCTGACTTGCTCGGTCGGCCTCTTTTTTAAGCGCGGCTTCTTCGATCTCAAGCTGCATAATACGACGGGTGATCTGATCAAGCTCTGCCGGCATTGAGTCGATCTCGGTGCGAATCGTTGCACACGCCTCGTCCATTAGATCTATGGCCTTATCTGGCAAAAATCGATCGGAGATATAACGATCCGACAGGGTTGCAGCCGCAACGAGTGCATTATCCTGAATTCGCACCCCATGGTGCACCTCAAAGCGCTCTTTGATACCACGCAGAATTGAGATCGTATCTTCAACGTTCGGTTGATCTACCATTACCGGTTGAAAGCGTCGCTCAAGCGCAGCATCCTTCTCAAGGTGCTGCCTGTACTCATCGAGCGTAGTTGCGCCGATACAGTGCAGCTCTCCACGCGCAAGCATCGGCTTAAGCATATTGCCTGCGTCCATCGACCCTTCGCTCTTACCTGCGCCCACTATCGTATGCAGCTCATCAACGAAGAGGATAACGCGGCCATCGGACTTTTTAACCTCCTGCAGTACAGCCTTCAGCCGTTCTTCAAATTCACCACGATACTTAGCTCCTGCGATCAGTGCCCCCATATCAAGCGAAAAGATGCTCTTATCTTTTAACCCATCAGGAACATCGCCCCGCACGATGCGCTGTGCCAGCCCTTCAACTATAGCTGTTTTACCGACGCCCGGCTCACCAATCAAAACCGGATTGTTCTTTGTCTTGCGGGATAATATCCGAATAACACGTCGGATCTCATCATCCCGCCCGATTACTGGATCAAGCTTGCCCTTACGGGCTTCCTGCACAAGGTCACGGCCGTAACGATCGAGAGCCTCGTAGGTCGCCTCAGGATTTGCGCTCTGAACCCGTTGATTGCCACGCACTACGTTGAGTGCAGCAAGTAATCTATCGCGAGTCAGTCCAAATTTTGTACAGATCTTTCCGAATGAAGTTTTTGTATCGCCCTCGATAGTGGCGAGCATCAGATGCTCTGTGGAGACATATTCATCTTTAAGGCGCTTGGCCTCCTCCTCAGCCTTAACAAAGGATTGCCCGAGCCGCTGCGTAAGGAAGACCTTGCCTGGTTCAATCCCGGGGCCTGAAACACTTGGGCGCTTCTCGATCTCTTTTTCGATCGCAGCCACGAATGGCTCTAGTGGAATATCCATCTTTTCAAAGAGGCGCGGAATTAGTCCGCCCTGCTGCTCTAGCAAGGCTACGACGAGGTGCTCTATATCGACCTCAGTGTTTCCACGTCGTATGGCGCTTGACTGCGCAGCCTGTAGGGCCTCTTGAGATTTTTGAGTAAAGCGTTGCAGATCCATCCCTTCCCCGTCAGCTAAGATTAACTACTAGTAACTAGTCAGCATATTCCAGAAATATTCGCATACGGTAATGACACTCAATAGCCCCTAAGGGGCCGATTTGCTCCGCAAATCGGGGGTGAAAACATTAACTGGTCACAAAATCTGCCGTCCCCGATCAGGGGACGACCAATCGAATTACCTATGAAACTTCGCCGTAATCTGAGTAGCTTGAATCGCGACATTAAACTACGGTGACCAGTTACAACTACTTAGGATAAGGATAATCATCGCCAGGCGATTATTCGAGCACTTTATGCGACACCCCTCGGATTAAAGCGCGACGTAGTGGCTAACTTCTCGAAGATCTCGCGCTCTTCCTCAGACAACGTAGTTGGAATAACTATCCTTATCTCCACAATAACGTCACCTTTTGCCCCTTTCTTGAGCGAAAATCCCCGCCCCCGTAACCGTAACTTAGCACCGGTCTGAGATCCCGCAGGGATAGAGAGCTTTATTGTTCCATCAGGTAGAACAAGATCTACCTTTGCGCCGAGTACGGCCTCCCAGGGGGAGATCGGAAGGCGCACTATAAGATCGCTTGCTGATGAGGAATAGCGTGGGCTGGCGGCATGTTTTATACGCAGAAAAAGGTCCGCCTCGCCCCCTTTTCCAGGTAACCTAATTACACTACTATCTATCGTTCCAGCGGGGATCTTTACGTTTAATGATCTGATCTTACCGCTAGCGCCGCGAAGTTGAATCGAGCGCGTTGCTCCATTAAAGGCCTCCTCAATAGAGACCTCAAGTAACGCCTCCTGCGGTGGTGCGGCGCGAGATGCCCCTCCAGCTCGACCTTCTCCCCCTCCAAAGCTCGTTCCGAATTGCGCCCCCTGGCCGAACTGAGAGGCCCTTTCACCGAACATCGCAGAGAAAAAGTCACTAAAGTTCATTGGCCTCGTTAATCTCCTTAAAGCGATCTTCTGCACCTTTGCTTTTATTTATATCTGGATGGTATTTACGCGCCAGCTTGCGATAGGCCTTCTGCACATCGTCGGCTGATGCTGAACGCTCTACACCCAAGACCTCGTAGTAATCTCTAAATTTCACGACCTCTCCTGATTATCTATACGGCGCAGTTTATCAAGCACATTTACGATCTCCTGAAATGAAGCTTCCTCACTACCTGCAACCGAGATTATATGAGCACATTCATCGGAATCAGGACGTTCTAAGGTAGCAAGCTGACTTTCAAGCAGTGTGGGCGGCATATACTCGTGCTTACGAGCGGCTAAGCGCTTTGCAAGAACCTCTCTTGGTGCATCGAGTAAAAAAAATAGCATCCCTCCCTGTAATCCTTGCGCAACTCTGTCACGATAAACACGACGTAACGCTGAGCAGGTTACCACAACGAAGGGCGCAGTAGACTCGCGCATCGCCAGGTTAAGAGCATCGAGCCAAGGCCAGCGGTCTTCGTCGGTTAGTGGCACCCCTGCCCTCATCTTCTCCCTATTGGCCGTTGGATGACATGTGTCGGCTTCGATAATGGGAGCACCATTAAGGTGCTGTGCGGTGCGCTCCGCCAGGGTGGTCTTGCCTGAGCCACACACCCCCATAAATATAATCTTTGTACTTAGCGTAAGACTCATTGCTTTTATTTATATCGCAGGCTGAATAACCTTATCAACGATACGCCGGATGCATCCAAGCATGCAATCAAAGTTTGCGCTGCGCTCAGTTGTGGCCTCATTCATATAGGTACTGCGGTTTACCTCTAACATAAAGGCCGTTACGCGCTTATCACGATAGAGCGGCAGGGGCACATATGTTCCAGAGAACGGCCGATCTAATCCGAATGAGTATCCTGCCTCCAGAACGATCTCTTTAATACCGTGCACGATGTGCTGCGGGGTATGATGCGTATCTGTGCCTAAAACAAGATCTGGGCGCAGTGCCTCGCCGTCTATCTCATACGGCAGTGGGGAGGCGGGGTAGGAGTGACAATCAAATACGAAACAATGCCCGAAGCGTGCAATGGTTTGATTGACCAATGTGATAAGTTCGGTGTGATACGGACGATAGAACTGCTCTAGTAATGCCTCGCGCTCCTCAGGGCGCAGCTCTCGGCGTATTTTTTGACGACTACAGCCGTGCGTATAGAGCACCCCCATGCCACGCGCTGCCATACTCTCCTGTGCGTCATCTTCAAAGCGCTCCGGATCGAGAACGAATCGACTAACATCGTGCCGTACTATACAACCACCACGCTCTACTATCGGGGCATACAGTTGGTCGGTAAACCAATCAACGAGCAGACGTTGCTCCTCAATCAGAGCCTGATCAGAGATAATAAACTGCTCTCGAATCTGCGCTGGTATGAAGCTTGAGCTGTGCGGAACGTTTGCAATAATTGGAATGGAGGGGTGCGGATTAATAACCGTATAGCTCATAGCGACATCTCTACAAAATCTGGGGTTCCCCATACTACATAGTTCCAAGACGGTGCTGCAAGCTCCTCCTTCCAGGCATGCCGTGCGACCTCACGAAAGCCGTGCCGCGCATAGAAGCGCGGCAGAGCTCCGTTCAGATCATAGCAGCATAAGGAGCTTCCGCCTCTAGCCTTTGCCTCTTCAAGCAAGAGATCCCCATACCTCTTGCCAGGATAGCTAAAGATTGACGAGATCTCTGGCCCCAGCAATCCGAAACCTCCCATGCTATCCTCTGTAAGAAACAACCTTGTATTCGTTCCCCGATAAGCCTGCACCGAAAGAGGTGTAAGACAAACTATAAACTTTGATGGCAAGGCTTCGCGTGCCTGCACAAAGCGCTCGATCTCTTCAGATTGGGAACACTCAACGATGCCGATAGATCTCCGTTGCCGCACCGCTAGCAGTGACGCACTAATGGCTGGAAGAACTAGCTTCTCTAGATTCAATTCAATGGTAGAAACACGCTCAGTATCACGCATGAAACGTCCAAAAGCGACAGGGTCCAAAGTGACACGGCCAAAAGTGACACGGTCAAAAGAGACACAGTTATTTAGTGTAGTAGGAAGAGGTTTCCCTATGCCGAGATCCGACTTAAGGGCCAATCCTTTAGCCCGGTGCTTACGCCCCGGGCCGGCACTTTGATACTTAGTAGTATCAGCGCACCATCTGGTAAGCACCGTTCAGCCGCACCCTTAGATTGTTGGGAACGGCGGTCGGTTGCTGGATGACTTAATGGACCAGAGGCCTATTCATCACTCTTGATTTGTCTTTGAAAATAACACCAACTGGCGCGTTGTTCAAGTCAGCAAGCACTGAAACTATAAAAGCCGCTTGCTCATACTAAATCACGCAGTAGAATGGCCCTGTTAGAGCATAAAGCTCCCTGGCCCTAAGGTTCTCAGAAAATATGGCTTCATTCCTCGGTCAAATAACCTCGCACGATCAGACCTTGCGAGTCGGCATTATTAAAGCGGCTGACTCCCCTCATAGCGTTATGTTTATGGAGGGTGATGTAAGCAACAAGGGTACTCATGACGGCTCTCTACAGGGCCGTATGGTGTTCTTTGATGTGGTCCAAACCAACAACGGACCCACAGCCGTAAATATCAGTCTGGCTAGGAAACGCTTCTTTCGCCCCGGCGATTGGCTGGTCGTGTGCCTAGCCCCTCTAACCCTCTTGGCGGCAACGTACGTCCTGCAGATAGAATTGCGCTGCTCTCTGCTATTAAGTTACATTATCTCAGTTAACCTGCTGTGCTTTATTATAATTGCACTGCTT